>JAKACH010000030.1 GCA_021821635.1 Thermoplasmata archaeon
CCTTGTTCTTCTCTTTCCACTCATGTTCTATTATTAGGTTTGCCATTTTTACACCTTAGTATAGATATGCAAGCCCCTAATATACTATTATAGCCGTCCCAGAACGGTACTTGTTTAAGCAGGCGGAGCCAAGATCTTACTGGATTTCGCAGTTAAATCGGCTTTGTAATCATTCTGGCTTCAATATTTATCATCTACATTTGCTAATATCGTTTTTAATTGTCAATAAAGAGGATCTCGCAACGTAACAATTTTATCATCTATAGATACGAAAAAATTGTCTATTTATTTTTTTTGAGAAATATGAATAAAACTCTATAGAATTTCTTCTAATTCATATACGAGATGCTGCCGGGACGTGCTAAATAAGACAGACAGAATATCTTTTTGACGGAAATAATGCGTATAAGGCTCAATTCTGGTCGATATAATTAGTAGTCCTCTCATTATAAGAAGTCAGCAGATTTATCTTTTACTGAATCGACAGGCAACACTTTATATATTCTCTTGACCTAATAAAAGGATTCAGCCAGATGGAACAAACCGGGGAAAAGCTGTTTAGAGTAGAGAAGGAGTTACCTTTTCTCGATCCTTTAATTTCAGAGTGGTTCAATAACAAATACGACGGACTTTCAGATCCACAGAGAAAAGCCATTCCACTTATACATTCCGGAAAAAGCGTTTTGGTTTCCAGCCCTACTGGGACAGGTAAGACGCTCTCAGCTTTTCTTGCAGTACTAAATGAACTCTTTATACAATCAAGAAAGGGGGAGATAAAGGATTCAGTATTCTGCCTTTACATCAGCCCCTTAAAGGCACTTGCAAACGATATTGACAGAAATCTCAAGGAACCACTGAAGGAAATCGATGAACTTGCTATTAGCAGAGGGAACGACTTTCCGAAGATAAGGGTCGGAGTAAGATCGGGAGACACATCACAGAGCGAGAGACAGAAAATGTTGCGCAAACCCCCGCATATCCTCATAACCACACCCGAATCTTTTACCCTGTCTCTAACTGCGCCGAAGTTCAGGGAGCACCTTAAGGGCATAAAGTATGTGATTATCGACGAAATCCACGAAATATCGGCAAACAAGAGAGGCACTTTGCTGTCTGCCAATCTTGAGAGGCTTGAGGCAATAACAGGAAACGTTGTTAGGATAGGTCTTTCAGCCACTCAGGCTCCACTGGAACTCATCGCGAATTACCTCTGTGGATACAGAGATGACAAGCCAAGGGAGGTCTCGATCATAGAAGCTGACACGAAGAAGTCCCTTGATCTGAAGGTCCTTACTCCGGTCGATGATCTAACGAAGGTCAGTTACGAAGTTGCAAATGAGCGAATGTATTCTATCCTGACGGATCTTATCAAGCAGCACCGTACTACTCTGATTTTCACTAACACCAGAAGCGGCACGGAGCATGTGGCAATGCGGCTTAAAGCCCGCGGAATAGAGAGCATAGAAGCACATCACTCATCTCTCGGCAAGGAGACAAGAATTGATGTTGAGTCAAGGCTGAAGAGCGGCGAGCTCCAGTGTGTGATAACTTCCACTTCGCTTGAGCTTGGAATTGATATAGGATTCATAGACCTCGTGATCCAGATAGGGAGCCCAAAATCTGTTTCCAAAGGCCTGCAAAGGATAGGGCGGTCTGGCCATGGACTCGATGTGCTCTCAAAAGGCAGGTTCGTGGTCTTTGAGCTTGATGATCTGGTTGAATGTGCTGTGTTAACGAAAGCAGCATATGACAAGGAGATTGATCGTGTTACTATCCCGACCAATTCACTTGATGTTCTATCGCAGGTCATAGTCGGAATGTCCCTGGAGAAAGCCTGGGACGTGGAAGAGGCATACCAGGTCCTGAGAAGATCGTTCAGTTACCACACCCTCGACCATGATGATTACATAAATACCCTGAAATACCTCGGCGGCCAGGTTGAGGATCAGACCATTTATTCAAAAATATGGTTTGACGAGCAGGACGGAAAGTTCGGCAAGAAGAAAAGCTCAAGGATGATCTTTTTCATGAATGTCGGCACCATTCCAGAAGAGGCGGATTATCAGGTCATTAACGAGGCGGGAAAGCACCTTGGGCAGCTCAGCGACAAATTTGTCGAGCGTTTGAAACCGGGAGACGTTTTTGTTCTTGGCGCCAAGATCCACATGTACCTGAGCACAAGAAGAAATCGTGTGATAGTGAAGGATGCAGCAGGAATGAGACCGACAGTGCCTTCATGGACAGGAGAAATGCTTCCCAGGAGTTATGATCTTGGCGTACTGGTTGGAAAATTCAGGGAAGAGGTATCCCGCCGGATATCAAAGAAAGAGGACGTAGAATCCTGGCTGGTTGATAACTACCATCTTGATCCGCAGGGTGCAAGGAGCATTGCCTCCTATATAAGATCGCAGGGAGCATTTGGAATGCCCACCAACAACTGGCTGCTAGTTGAAGGCTATATAGACAACGCCAAGCTCTATAACACGATATATCACGTGCCACTCGGAAGAAGGGTGAACGATGCCTTGTCCAGGGGCATTGCGCAGGCCATCTCAAATAACTACTCTGTTAACACAAGAATTACCGTAACGGATGACGGCTTCATGCTTACCACGAACCAGAAGATTCCCATTCAGGAACAGATCAAGCTCATAAAGAAATCTGATTTTTCGGATCTGGTAAGAAGATCAATAATCAATACGGAAGTGTTCAAGCAGAGATTCAGGCATTGCGCTACCAGATCCCTCATGGTTCTCAGGAAATACAAGGGCTTTGATATCTCTGTGGTAAGGCAGCAGCTGCGGAGCGACAAGGTACTTCGAACACTTGGTTCAATGGAATCCTTTCCTGTAATAAAGGAAACCTTTCATGAAATAATGAATGACATGATGGATGTACCTCGTGCTCTGAATTATGTGGATGATGTGATTAAGAAGGACAGGTACGATGTACTGAACTACAGTACAGAAAGCAGTCCATTCTCGTACGGTCTCATACTAGCCGGTATTTCTGATATCGTACTTATGGAAGATCGCTCCAAGCTGCTGAAAGAACTGCAGGGAAAGATTCTTGACAAGATATATTCAGGCGGAGAGATTTCCTTCATGTTCAGGGATCCGCATACGGTGGAGAACTATTTTTTGAACAAGATACCGAAGATAAACTCTCCTGCTGATCTTATTGCGTTCTACAATCATTTCCTTACAGTCGATCCGCTGCGAAACAGGTTTAATTCACCCTTCCCGTATACAAACCTGGATATCAAGGCTTCAATAGAGGAGTCTATAGAAAACGACAGCATAGTTTCAGTGTATATGCGCGGTGCACAGTGGACAAGCATGCAGTACTACAACATGATACGTAACATCTTTGAGTCAGGAATAACGCCCGGCGAGAAGGAACAGATGGTACTAGACGCCTGCTCGTTTAAGACGCTGAGGGAAATCAGAACGGCGACCCGGCTCGAGGAAGAGGATGTGCGATCTGCAATCAACAGGCTTGAGTCAGCTTACCTCATTAGGAGGAAGATTCAGGAAGGACAGGTATATTTTATCAGGAACCAGATAATTGCTATCGACGAAGACAAGGAACTCAGTATCAGCCATGCAATTGAGATACTTCTTGGATCAATAGGTCCTTTAACTTTTGACGAAATAATGCTGAGGCTCCCGGTTTCACAAGAGACCCTTCAATCCTCCCTCGATAGAATGGTAAAGGAAGAGATCCTGAACCTGGATTTTGTGACGCCGGTTTTCTCTAAACAGTATATACTCCACAGTGATCTGGAGGCTTTGCTTTCAGGTGGTAAAAGCGATGTTCATTCTTCCAGGCTGCTTTGGCTAGAGGGAACAGTAAGGGATCTTGAAGAATATTTTGATAAATATGGCTATGCCCTTGATACATGGTCCATCAATGCCAGGATCGACTCTTTCTCTTCTGATAAGCTTAATGAGATGATAGCTCAGAAAACTGTTTTCAGTGGGCGTTTTATCAGGCACAGGAAAACGTATGCTTCGCCTTGGCTGGTTGAGGCTCTTCATGCCTTGAGATACGAGGAACCCGATAATGGCATGAGAGAACTTCTCACGTTAATTAGAAATGGAGCGAATACTGAAGATTTGATCCAGGAATCTCTCGGGCTTGACAGAAGCGTGGTTTTGCAAATGCTCAGGAACGCCGAATTCTTCTGCCTGGTGGGAAGGGACAGCGAAGGCAGGATAATCCCAATAATGATTGAAAGGGAACCTATTGATAAGAAGGCTGCAATCGAGACGCTCATAGAAAAATTCGGTCCCGTCTCCCTTACCGAACTTTCCTATGCTTTCTGGTTTTACACCACTGGACTAGAATCAGAGATCCAGGCTGAACGCAGTTACAGGAATGGAGAAGTGCTTTATGGAAAGGCAAAAACCGCGGAGCCGTCCACAGAAGGAATCATCATATCTTCCAATGATCCAATATCTCTCTATATGCGAACCGATTTAAAGAACAGCGAGTATGATTACCACTTTGTCTACAAGGGGATACTTGGTGGCTCATTCAACTTTGAACTCAAAGAGGATTCCCTGATAATTTCAGAAGGAAACATCCATGATGAATCTATCGCGGCTTCCCTTATCGGTTACCTGGCGAATCTCGCGAAGAGGCAGAAGTTTTCCACTGTTATTTATGAAAGTGCTCCCGAACTTATCCTTAAGGCAGCAAAGTCGGCAGGCATAAGAGTGACAGGAACGGCGTTTTCAATTGGCGATATAGCTGTTGTTGATTTGCCATTAAATAAACTGGTCCAGTATGCCGCTTACAGGGAATACAAAAACAGAGGGGAGACCGATTCAATCTACGACAGCATGAAAAACACTATCTTCGGCTTTTCCAGCGATCTCGAAGCATATTATTCCGGTATCTCGGCACTCCAGCTAAACAGTTACATTAGATCGAGGGTTCTATATACATTCAAAGGACCATTTTCCCTGAATGTCTCGGGCACACTCGAATCCGCTTCCCTATTCCGAACGCTAAGGGAGAAGAAACTCACGGAGAGCGACCAGCGCATATTGCGACTCATAATGGAGACGAATGGAATATCCGAAAAGGATATCATCCTGAACCTGCGGACGAATATCTTTGGTATCGGAACAACGCTAAAATCACTTTATTCGAGATCTATAATAGCAAGGGACAGTTCCAGGCGATTTGTTTTTGTCCCTGAGAAATTCAAGAAAAGGGAAGCGGCCGTTCTTGCTGTCCGCGGCGCACTGGAAAAGTTTGGTTTCATAGACTGGGAGAGATACAGTCGCCTTACCGCCTCGGAAGATCAGGAGACATTCGATTCTATAATAAGGGATATGGTCAGGTCTGGAAAGGTGTTCAAAGCCGCGATGAGTGGAGGTTCAAGAATAATGTATGCAACTAACGATCTGGTTGATTTCAGCCGCAATATCCAATTCATCAGGCTGTATTCACCGCGTGAACTTCTTTCGTTGTATCTTCAGGACTTCATTAAGGCTGCTTTTGGCTCCGGCCAGATTTACATAGCAGCAGCAAAATCAGGCATCTTTGCATTCAAGGGCAAGTCAGGTTCCTCCGGATCAAGAAAACTCGAACCTATTTCAGATGAGCCGTTACCCAGCGAGGTAAGAAGAGAACTACTCAAGCTAGGCTTCATGCTTTGATAATTCCCAGTTAATGTAACTTCATTTTTTTTCGATATCGAAGGATACGTGAACATTAATAAACTGATTTATTTTCACGTATTATGCTTGATTATTACGCAGCAATTGCCGCTGTTTCAGTCGTGCTATCGATTTTTATGTTAGTTGTTACATTGAGGGCGACTAGAAGAGCAGGCGTGCGTATTTTAAAATACCTTGCTGCCTCGTTTATTCTGATCTTTTTAACAAACCTGCTCGTTCTCTTCAACTTGTTCTATCCTGCTTATTTTGGTACTGTAATAATTCCGGGATTCATTGTTGCTGATCTTCTCATACTTCTTTTGTTTTATTCGGGTATAATAAGAGGAAGCTGAAATTGCTAGCCAAGACAGACACACGGTCAGATCTACTTGCTATTATACAGGATAACCCAGGCTTACACTTCAGAGAGCTCCAGCGCCGATCCGGGCTTGCAAACGGCCAGCTGGAATACCATCTCTACCAGCTTGAGAAGGAGCTTAAGGTATCAAAACGACGCGACGGAAAACTTCTCAGGTATTTCTCCAACATGTCTGGAAACCAAAAAGAGAGAGTTATTGTATATTTCCTCAGAAATCGGGTATCTAGAGAAATTATCATAGAATGCCTGGCTCACGAGGGAAAAGCATCTCTAAGAGCATTTGAAAGATGGAAAAAGAGGACTGAATATGAAGGAATCATTAACGCCATGAAAACCGAGGATATATTAGCAGCCGACTCGGACGTACCTGCACTTGCAGATAGACAACTTGTGTTGTCTGTGGTACAGAAATACAGACAGAGCTTCCTGGATACAATGGCTTCTGCAATAATTGATCTTCTTGGCCCCTAGAATCTCTTAGTTCTGTACGATGTGTATGCCACTCCCACAAAGAGAATGCCAATTACTGATCCTGCCGTTACCAGTTCAATATTATGTACAAGAATCTCAAAAGCAAGGTGAATCTGCTGGTTTATGATCTTGATCCCGCTGATTGTTTCATTGACAATTGAAAGATATGGATCCTGCACTATCATGGTACCGGATGAGACGCCATGAAACTGAAACGCTAGGTACAGAGCATCCTGAGTCTTTACAAAGCTATAATGCAGTGGATACACTTGGCCATTCGAAGTATAGTTAGGAAGCCACCAGAGCAATCCCCTGGAATGGCCGATTATATCGGATGGACTTATTGCAAAACCATTGAACTGGCTGTGATCGAAATCCATTGAATTGGCATTGAAACCGATAAAACTGGAGGAATTGCCATTAATAGTCGCATTAAGGCTCTGCAACAGTACAATGTTATAAGGAATTATATTTGTAAGAGGGATTTTTGAAATAGTGATGTAGTTATCTATCCTTAGGGTTGAGACAGTGAGGTTGGAGAAGTTTGCAGCGTTTGCACTATTCGTGACATTATAAGCATGCAGAGCGGCTGAGACATTCTTGTCTATGCTAATCTGGGCGGAAAGTGAAGCCTCTGGAGTTATGTTGAACCCGGGCAGATTATGTGGCACAGTCAAATTTGTCAGATTCTCGTCAAAGCCAATGGGCCTCAGTGTTGTTGGAACCAGGGGGAAGGATGCGTTGAAATATGTCGTGTCACCTTTTGTGGAGATGTTCCAACCCACATCCCTGAGATCTGCGCCGAATAAAACCGTGTGCTCAAAGTCACCAAATATGGTGCTTGTCTCTACATTAGCATAAACAAGGAGATAAGAGTATGAAAAGTTAAGCTGGTCTCCATGTGGAAGAGTAACAGAAACACCCGGAGAACTGCCGGTTGATATGGCAATATTCCCGACCGGTGAATCGGCCATTGATGCAGGCAGCATGAGGAGCAATGATGCCACAATGAGGATAGTAAGTTTAAGCGTACTTCTAGATCAAGGGTTATAATAATTTATTTTTGGTACAATTAAGTCAGACAAAAAAGCAAATTATCAGGACATCTCTTCTTCGAGCTCTACCATAACCTGGTTGAGAACATCTTCAAAACTTATTCCTGTGAATTCCCTCAATCCACCTATTTCTGTTCTCAGCCTAGCAAAATATTTATCATCATCCTTATCAAATTCAATGTTACAGATGAGCTCTTCCATATGATCAAATCAGGAATTTAAGCCCGTAATTAATGCTTTCGTAAGTCTCCCCCTTGGATAGTTTTAGGGTACTTGTTCTGTTTTCACAGTATATGAAAGCCACAGTTGAATACTACCTTATAGCAAGATCAGCATAGGAGGTGCATCATTGCTTCAAATCAATCAAAACACGCCCGAGGTTTCTCTTTTCTTTCATCATAGAATATGCATCTTCAATATGATCAAGATCGATTTTCTCTGCTATAACGGGCTTGATAATGCCTTTAGCCGATAGTCGTAGAGCCTTCTTCATATCTTCTCTTGTGGAGCTTATGCTACCTTCAATTCTGTTCCCCTTAAGTATAATGAGGCCTAGTGGGAGATCCACAGGAACAGGCTGTACATTTCCGATAACGACGAGCCTGCCGCCGAACTTGAGCGACCTCAGGCTGCGGGAAAATGTAGGAAGCCCCACAGTGTCCAGGGCAAGATCAATTCCGCCCCCGGGGTAGTTCTTGACCTCGCGATCAAATTCATCGCTCAGGAGAACGTGATCCACTCCGATTTCCTGAAGTTTCTCGGCTTTCCACTTAGAGCTTGTATAAGCGAAGACGTTTGCACCAAGTGCTTTGGCTACTTGAACGGCATGAACCCCAACGCCTCCCCCGGCACCTGTCACTAAAACATTTTCTCCAGGTAGTATCTGGCCAGATACCGAAAGGGCATGATAGACCATTCCTGTTACACATGCGCTGATCGTTGCAAGCTCTTCAGGTACTGCCGGAGGAACTCTTACCACACATCTCTCAGGGACTTTTACCATCTCGGCATATGATCCCTGTATGGTCTCACCAAGTGTCTGCTTGTTTGGGCATAAATTTTCCCTGCCGCTCTTGCAGTACTCACACTTTCCGCATGGTATGTATATTAGTGAAGCAACTCTATCCCCAATCTTGAATTTCTTGACCGTTTTTCCTGTTTTTACAACTATTCCTGAAACTTCATGTCCAGGAACAATTGGAAATTTCGCTCTAGGAAAGAAACCCTCATGCGTTAAAAGATCACGATAACATATCCCGGTGAGGTTTTGTCTGATTACGATTTCATCGTCTGCAGGTTCAGGATCCTGTATGTTGGTGCTGTGTACCTTTCCATTTATCCCTTCCATTATAGCAGCTTTCATGGCTTAAGAATGGCATTGGAATATATGATTAATTGCAGCCAGAATTAGTCTGATGGTTTCGCAAAATACTTTTTCAGAAAATACAGGGTCCTTGCCCTTGCATCTGCCGGTTTTTCTCTTTTTATTACCTTGCCGTCCTTGATGTACTGAACCATTATATCCTTGAACTCCCCGCCACACTGACACTGGTCATGGTTTTTTGAAACTGGAAGAACCTCGATCCTGCCGCAGACACTGCATCTCAGCACGTGCTTCGCCCCGGAGAGTTTTCCCTTCTTTGTCTTTGGTTGGTTAGCAACTTCGACTATATCCATAGAAAAGTCAACCGTCTTTCCTGACGCGATTGAAGTTCCAACTCCGAAAGCATCTGCACCAGCTTCAGACAACTCCAGGATATCGGATTCTTTCAATCCGCCTGAAACCATTATCCTGACTCGTTCATGCCCCCTGAGATCCAGTTCCCATCTCACTTCCCTGACTATATTTGCGAAATTTCCGCGTCTTGATGCAGGTGTGTCGAGCCGGACAAAATCCAGATTGGGTAGCAGCTCCGCCGCTTTTATAGCTGCAAATTTTTCATCATCGTAGGTATCGATCAGGACTGTAACTGGACCCTTCTTTGTGCCCGTTGCAACCGCTTTCCATGCTTCCTCGTCGCCCAGAAGAAGAGAAATTGCATGCGGCATTGTGCCAACAGGTTCTAGACCAAGTATTTTACCGCTTTTTATTCCAGAGACACCATCAGCACCTCCTATATAGGCAGCCCTGTCTATCATGGGTGCAATGAAAGGGTTCATCCTTCGAATCCCGAATGAATAAACCGGCTTTTCGCCGGCAGCGATTTTCACTTTGGATGAAAGAGTCGATATGCCGGATGATTGGCAGATAAAACCAAGCAGTGAAGTTTCATGTTCACCGAAATTCCTGTATTTTCCGTGAATGGAAATAAACGGCGATGGAATTCCCTTGAAATCCCTGTAAGGCATTACGGTTCCTTCAGGTATTGCATAAAGGTCTTTAACGCGTCCTTCCAAAAGAGTAAGGACATCGTCAAGCCCTGTGAATGTGATCCATGGGTTCTCGAACGACGATACAGTAACTTCGGCGATAACATCATCGTTAAACTTCCTGTCTTTCAGGAAGGAAAGTGAACGATGAAAATATACATCACTGTTTTCAGCAGAAAGCACTTCGGCTTCACTCGCGACATTAAATTTCATTTAAATTACTTCCATCAGGAACTGGCGCAGGTTAATGACGCTTGCACCATAATACTTTTTCATTGATTTCAGGGCCTTTGAGTGATCCAAAGGATCAATGCTTGCGCACAGATCCTTAACAACCGTAACTTTGTAGTAACGGAAGAATGCGCCAGCTACAGTGTGTGCGACGCAAATATCTGTGCTTACTCCGGAAATATAGAGATCTGTGATATTGTGCATCCTGAGATAAGGATCCAGATCGGTATCCAGAAAAGAGTCATATCTTCTCTTCCGGATCCTATAGCCCTTGTATCCCGAAACATTTGGGTCAAGTTCTGATCCAGTGGTGCCGATCAGGCAGTGCTCTCCCCACACCCTGAATTCCGGATCATCCGGTACATGAGTATCCATCGTGAAAACTACGGGCAGCTTATCGGCAACCTCAGAAAGTGCCTTTCCAGTATTCTTTGCAGCAACAACCGCTGCATCCGATCCAAACTTTCCTGTGACAAAGTCATTCACCATATCAACTATGATCCAACCCTTCGTCACAGTCTCAACCTCCAGGTCACCTTGGCACCAGTATCCTCTATCTCAACCCCAGCTTCTGATAGCATTGATCTTATCTTATCTGATGACTCAAACTCCTTTCTCTTTCTTAGCATCTCGCGGATTTCAAGGACTGCATCTATGATACGATCATATTTGTCATGGCCTGATGAAAAATTGAGAATGCATAGGAATGAGTCAACTTCAAGCAGGAAATGAAGACACTCCTTGCAGGCATCCTCCGAAAGATCATTGAATTCGGTGTTGACCCTGTTGGCAAAATCCAGTAAGGTCATTATACCTGACCGGAAGTCAAAATCCTTGTCTATCGCAGTGACTATTCTATTCCTGTACTCGGGAACATCTATCCTGCCAAGGCCGAATGAATCTTTTTGCATCAACCTGTCGTAAAGAGACTGTATCTTGTTGAGGTTCTGGGTGGCTTCATGTACAGTTGACTCGTCAAAAATGAGTTCAGATCTGTAACCTGCACTCAGGAAAAACAATCTAAGGTTATTTCCACCGTATTTCTGTGCTGCATCCCTGAGATTGATCATGTTCCCCTCTGATTTTGCCATCTTCTTGTTTGAAATATTTAGCATGCCTGAGTGAATCCAGTACCGTGCCAGCTTCCTGTTTCCTGAAAGGGTGCGCATTATCGCTATTTCCCCTTCATGGTGAGGAAATATAAGATCCGTGCCACCTCCATGTATATCGTAAGTCTTGCCCAGCATCTCTTCCGTTATAGCTGTATCTTCGATGTGCCAGCCTGGCCTTCCACGTCCCCATTTATAATTCCAGCCTTCCTCGTGTTTGTCTGTGAATTTCCACAGTGCAAAATCCTCAGGATTTCGTTTAGATGCACTCATCTCATGCCTGACCATGTGCAATACCTGGTCAAGTTTCTGCCCAGAAAGTTTGCCATAATCCTTAAAAGTTGAAACATCAAAGTAAACACCGTCCTTTGCTACATAGGCTACTTCCATCCGCAACAGCCTTCTCACCTGGTTGGCAATTTCACGGATAAAATCTGTTGCAAATGCGTAGTAGGATACAGCATCGGCATGCACTTTTGCCATATCTGTCAAATACGCTTCAAAAAACCTTCTTGCAAGCACCGACGGTTCTGTACCTGTTTCTTTTCCCCTGTTGATTATCTTGTCGTCCAGGTCAGTTATGTTCTGTAAGTAGAATACCGAATATCCGCGATATCTAAGATACTTGACTGCGGCATCAAAGAAAACAAACGTCCTGCCGTTACCTATATGAATATAATCGTAAACAGTAGGTCCGCAGACGAATATCTTCAATCTTCGCCCATCCCTGGGCTTTAACTCCTCCAGTCTTCTGGTCAGGGTGTTGAAGATTAACATCACATGCAGTATGCATTACATAATATTATTCTCACCTTTTCATTCTCCTGCAGGTTATAACATACAGGAATAAGCACAACCTCGTTCTGAAGGTTAAGAGTACCTTCACTGGGAACCGTTGCACCTTCAGTGATTGTATAAAGAAAATTACAAAATATGTTTTATTTCAGTAAGATATCATCCATTATGGATTATGATCATGCACGCGACGAGATAATCAGGTATGCGAAAGATCCAAAAGGTAAGGATTCTGCAGGAGTCCTTCAGTTTGTCTGCGATTATCTGAGGAAAATTGACAAGCGTTACAACTGGGTTGGTTTCTATGTCGTTAAAGGCGACAATCTGATACTTAAGAATTTTAGCGGAGATGAGACGGAGCACAAGAAAATTAAAATTGGGGACGGTCTCTGCAGTTTAGCAGTTCTAAGGAATGAAATCGTGAACGAGAAAGATGTGAAGTCCAATAATACTTATCTGGCATGTTTCCCAAGCACAAATTCTGAAATTGTTGTTCCGGTAAGGATGAACGGCGTTCCAATAGGTGAAATAGACGTGGATTCGGACACCAAAAATGCCTTTGGTATGAAGGATGAAAGCTTCCTTTCTGAAATAGCCGACAATGTATCAGAACACGTCAAGCGTGTTGCTTCAGGCAGCTAGTTGAACTTTCGCACTATGTTTCCTGAGATTACGTACGATCCTACACTGAATACCTTTTTTGCGCTCACATCAACGCACGACATAGATGCCGTATCGACCTGGATCCCGAAAGCTGATGGCTCTTCCGTTATGCCCAGATAGGCTGATATTAGGCAGCGAATTGGCAGCGCATGCGATACGACGACAGCATTCCCTTCATGCCGGTTGAGTGCATTCTGCATCCTGGTTGCAATATCCTCCCAGGTTTCCTGTCCTGTAAAATTCCTGTATAATGGTGGAAGTTGATCATACCCCTTCTGAACCTTTGGACCCTGCCCTGCTTCTCTGAGATCCGGATCAATTTCAACTTCTAATTGTAGTTGTTGAGCAATAATGTCTGCAGACTCCCTTGCACGGAGTATCGGACTTGAAACAACTTTATCAAGCTTAAGCTTTTTAAGCTGGGTCAGGGCATAATTAATCTGCCCTTTACCAATATCGGTAAGGTGATATTTTGCCGCAACGTCATCATCGACAATTCTTAGTATGTTTGCTTCACTCTCACCATGCCGGATAAGCACTGCCCTGTTCATACAACAGCATACCAGTCTTGTTATAAAATTTAGATCATCTGAACCAGCCAGAGCGTAATAACAGATAGAACAAGTACTGGCGGTGTTACAATGATGCCTACCTTTATAAAATACCTGTACGTTATACCCTTCTCTCCTTTCTGCCTCAATATATTCATCCAGAGAAGGGTTGCTAAGGATCCGATTGGCGTGAACTTGGTACCAATATCATTTGCTAGCACATTCAGATAGACTAACGAACTCTCATGCATGTGGATAAGTGTAAGATTAACTGTAATCACAGATGGAAGGTTATTCATTACGGATGCCAGGAAAGAGAAAAGAAATGCTTCTATAATCATGCGAAAAGGCAGGTATAGAGTAGAAAAATATGACATTGCTGAAGCAAGCGCCTCAACCAGCCCGTTTTTTGAAAGGGCATACACGACAATAAATAAGCCAAGTGCAAAAAATATGATTTCCCACGGTGTATTGAAGACAAGTTTCTTTCCCGGAATAGCAGTCCTTCTCCTTGCGTATAGATAGAAAAGCGCAACACCTGGAACGGCAATCACGGAAATAGGAATGAGGAACAGTCCTGTAATTGCATATAGAACTATCAGCAATATCACTACGAAAAAGGCAACACGTAAAAGGCGTCTGTCCCTGACCACGTCGATAGGTCTTGGAAGATTCTCAAGTGAAATATTATCCTGGAAGGTATGCCGGAACAACAGATAGAGAACCAAGGCGCTTGAGACAATGGCAACAATATCCGGTATTATCATGACCCTTGCATATTCTGTGAAAGGAATTGAAAAGAAGCCAACGCTTATTATATTCACAAGGTTGCTAATGCTGAAAGGAAGGCTCGTTGCATCTGCAACAAAGCCCACAGATACCAGAAAAGGAACGTATACCTTCCTCGGGGCGCCAGTTTCTCTCAGAATTGCATACATAATAGGGGTCATTACGACTATGCTGCCGTCATTTGAGAAAAGGGCTGTCACAATCGATGTCAGAAGAACAATCAAGATAAATAGACGCTTCACAACCCCGCGAGAGTAGAAAGTTATTCTGATGGCTATATACCTGAAAAATCCAATTTCATCCAGAATGAGGGAAAGAAATATAATTGCAATGAGAGTGATCGTAGCGTTCCAGACGATGCCTACAACATAAAGGATGTCGTGTTCTCCTATAATTCCAAGAAATATAAGGATAATAGCACCGATTATTGGAGGAATGGCAATGCTAAGGTGTCTCGGTCTTGCCACAACAAGGATCATGACCGCGATAAACACGACAAGCGATACTATAAAATCTATCTGCAACCAATTCCTGTAATTTACAAGGATATTTAGAATTATATGCTTTTATTGTGAGATCGTAGTTTCCTTTCCTCTTCCCGACGGAAAGCCAAGCTACAAAAGGTTATTCAGACCGGAAGAATTTTGCTGCCTGTACATGAATAATACAAGTAACTACCTGATAAACGAGAAAAGTCCATATCTGCAACAGCATGCTCACAATCCAGTCAATTGGTATCCTTGGGGTGACGAAGCATTCGAAAAAGCACGCAAGGAAGATAAGCCTGTCTTTCTCAGCATTGGTTACTCGACTTGCCATTGGTGCCATGTCATGGAAAAGGAAAGCTTTGAGGACACAGAAGTTGCACAGGCAATGAATAAGGTATTCGTTTCAATAAAGGTAGATCGTGAGGAGAGGCCGGATCTAGACAATCTCTATATGAACGTTTGCCAGATGATGACAGGTAGCGGCGGCTGGCCCCTGAATCTTATCCTGACATCGGATCGCAAACCAGTATTCGCCTTTACATACCTGCCGAAGCATTCACGGAGAAATATGATGGGTATTGTTGAACTGTGCACCAGCATCAACGAGCTGTGGCAGACCAGAAAGGATGAGCTTATCGATCAGGGTAAAAAGGTAATTGACGCACTTTCCGCTGTCAAGAGCCAGAAAATTGATGATCCCATATCGCCCGCTCTGTTGAAGGCAGCTTATTCTGATCTTGAAAACTCATTTGATCCTCAATTCGGCGGTTTCGGAACAAGCCCTAAATTCCCCTCGGCTCATTACCTGCTTTTCCTGCTGAGATATTATCACAGATATAAAGATAAAAAAGCGCTCACAATGGTTGAAAAAACAATCAATGGAATGCTTTCCGGCGGTATCACTGACCAGATTGGCCATGGATTTCACAGGTACTCGACAGATCACGCGTGGAAGCTCCCACACTTCGAGAAGATGTTATATGATCAGTCGATGATTCTGTCTGCACTGGCTGAACTGTTCTCCGTTACCAGAAAAGATGAATATCGCAATGTTATGCTTGAGACGCTTAATTTCCTGACGGAAGAGATGAAGACAAGCGATGGCGCATTCATGACTGCGATAGACGCAGACAGCGAAGGCCAGGAAGGCAAGTATTACACCTGGACAATGCCTGAGATCAGGAACTTATTAGGCGATCATGCAGCGGAGATATTCTGTTATGTTTATGGAATTGAACCAGACGGAAATTTCCACGAGGAATCTTCTGGCAGACTGACTGCGGAAAATATAATTTACGTTGCAAACAGCTTCGAAGAAGCTTCCAAGGCTTTCAAAATTCCTATCAAAGAACTGCAATCAATATTAAAAGCGTCAATTGAGAAACTGAAATCTGCAAGATCGCAGAGGCCCGCTCCACACAAAGACGAAAAGATTCTTTCTGACATGAATGGCATGCTCCTCTGGTCGCTGGCAAAATGCTATCTTTCGACTGGTGATGACGCATTCCTTTCTGAAGCTGATGGTATAGCGTCATTCCTTCTTGAGAAGATGATCCAGCCTGACGGTAAAATTATGCACAGGTACATATCGGGTTCATCCGATATCCCGGGATTCCTGGATGATTATGCCTTTACAATTGCCGGCCTGCTTAAACTGTATGAGGCTACGGGGAAGGATAAGTTGTTCAAAACAGCATTGAAACTTCAGGAACATCTGGATAGCAAATTCTCTTCAGACAAAGGAGGTTACTACACGACAGAGATGGAAGATGCACCCCTGAAAACCAAAGCTTTTCATGACGGTGCAATTCCGAGCGGGAACTCATTTGAAATGCAGAATCTTCTTACTTTCTCCATTATTCTTGGGAGCGATAAGATGTATGAATCTGCCCTCGGGATTGTGGATGCGGTTGGTGAGTCTCTGCAGGCAAATCCGTCCTTTTACCTGTACATCCTGACAGCGGTTGATTTTGCGATTGGTCCTTCTTTTGATGTAGTGCTCCAGAATTCAAGATCCAGCAGGGATGAACTGAATGAGCTTTTACACGCTTATGAGCCAAGAGTAGTCTTATCATATAAGAGAGAAGCCCGGCCTGATCTAAAGGAAGGATCAAGGAACAAAGCAGACAGTGTATTGGTCTGTTCTATGAAAGAATGCCTCCCGCCACAAAGGGACTTGAAGGAAGCTTTTGCCCTTATAAGGAATATGAATTCAGATTCATAATCTTGCATTGTTGTAGAACTTAGAATGCCTGTGATAAATTACAATAGCTTCTCCAATCAGCATTCCTGTTGTTACAGTAAGAAAAACTGAAAAGATGGAAACCAGGTACAGGGTGGGATAATAAAGCAATGCGAGTATCTTGAGTGTAAAAAAGAGAGTGAAAAAGAATGCCACAGGCACGGACCTCTTATAGTACATTTCATTTTTCTTCTCGAATATCTTTACATTCCTGCTTAATGCTACTCCGAGCACTATACCAAGTAAAGCGATTACGAAACTGGAAATAATAATTATCTCTGGTTGGTATATGAATGTAATAAGGACCAGAAGAGAATATATAACCGGTGATATGAAAACCCTTGTATGGGAGAACTTTTCCCCAAGCTTTGCCCTCAAGAGCCTGTATACAAAGAGCAATACAATCAATACAATGACTGCATATGCAGGATACTTGAACGGAATATAGGAAAGTAATGAGTTAACCGAAATCGGGGAAGAAGATCCGCTATCTGTGAAAACCATGTATGCCGCCATGGCGCTCTAAGTAAAATATTTTTAGGGATATTCTTCATCTCTTGAATGTGCTCCAGGAAATAATAATTCTATAAGCTATATATTTGCTCAATTTCTGTGTAAATATAAGCAGTATATAAACACAAAGTCTTATGAGAGGAACTAAGGATAATATAGGTTTCAGTTTTACCGAACTAATATGCAAGACAAACTTGCTGAAGTTGAAATAACAAAGGACGGCGAAATTTATTACGCGAAGATAATGCTCCCTACTGGGGAAATAGTAACCCTGGAAAACGAGGATTTCGAAGAAGTAATAGAGCAAATCGCAAATGATCTTCAGGAAAGATTCGGCTCTTAAGCGGGGATGGCCCAGTGGTACGGCGGCAGCCTGCTAAGCTGTTTCTCTATGAGAGCGAGGGTTCGAATCCCTCTCCCCGCGTTGTAATATTTTAAGTGAATATTATCAGATTGAAGTGGAGGTTTTAAAAAAAACCTAATATAGATAAATGGTCTTGTTTTTAGGATGACTTACATACCTCGCATGTCGGATGACGA
>JAKACH010000031.1 GCA_021821635.1 Thermoplasmata archaeon
ATATTCGGTGCCAGAACGGTACCGTTGTTGAAGTGTGTCTGGCCAAACTGGATCAGTGATGGGCTGTACTGAAAGTCTCCAGAGCTGTAATAAGATACAGTGTTCGAAGCCAGTATTATCTGTACGGGAGCCATTATGATGAGGAATATTATCGTAAATACAAGAAGACGCTTTCCCCTTGTTATCCTGAGCTTATGATAGATCCCAGATTTTCTGATTATTCCGAGATTTTTGAGCACTATTATCATCAGCATCGTATAGGAGAAAAGCATCATCCTGCCTGTCAAAGTCGGATCATACAGGAGGAAAAACAGCCCGCTTGCGCTTGCTATCAGTGCAACAGAATAGGAGTCCAGGGGCTCGAAATATCCTGCCCGGATAGAAGCAAAGAGTTCCACAAAGGCGAGGAACAATATTGGTATCATGAATGGTACAGCCTGAAAGAGGACAGCTGCGTTCCCAACCTCAGATATCAAGCCAGTACCTGCAGACAATGTAACGGTGGCTGCCCCAAAAACAAAATGAATACGGGGTATCCACCAGACGGCACCTGCTGCACCTCCAACAAGGAGCAGTATGAGAACAGTTATTGCCGAACGGAAATTTCGCTTTATAAGATCAAATAAAATTATGCCTGCAACAACAAGAAGGGAGTAAAAATAAGTCAGGTCATGCGTGTAAGCGATAAGAATGAACAAAATCGAGGCATATGGCAGCCATCTTTTGTTTTTTCCTCTCTGATCGACAAAGTACAGCATCACGATCATGAAAAAAGTTGCGATAATATCCGGATATCCTCCCCAGGACATCTCGTAAAGCGACGCGTCAAAGAGGATCAGTAATCCTGCGGTAAGAAGAAATTCCACCCTGTTCTGAAATTTCCTGAAATACAGGGCAAGGAATAGCGTTTGGATGGAAGAAACAGCTATTGCAAGGTAGAAGAGCTCGTATATCGACATATAAGCAGGGAGATGAATGAAATGCCCGAGCGTGAGATTGATGAAAGATAAACTAAGAAAGATGAGCGGAGGGTATATGTATGTGCTTCCCGGATAGTATAGCGTGTTGGTTGCCGGAACCCATCCTCCGTTACGTTCGAACTCGCTGACAAAAGTCGCAAACTGTCCCGCGTCCCCGGTCGGAAATCCTGCGCGCAGAAAAATTATTGATCTGGAAGCGAACGCAACAATGAATATGATCGCGGCGTATAGAACGACTCTTCTGCTTACCATGATGAACTTAAGATCTTTGAAAGTTTTTCTGTGATGACTCCCCAGTCATACCTGAGGGAAAACTCATGTGCGTTCTGGCTGAGGCTTCTCCATGCAGTTTCGTCCTTGTAAAGCTTCTCTATCCTTGCTGACATGTCATCGAAGCTCTTCGCAATAATGCCATTCCTGCCATCCTTTATTACCTCATTTGCCGCAAGATTATACTGCCCTTCTATTGTTATCACAGGAACGGAGGCTGCCATTGCCTCCAGGGACGCTATCGAGAAGCCTTCTCTATTGCTTGGCATCGCGAACAGCCATGATTCCTTCAACTTTTCTACGACCTCGGATCTTGGTAGATGTCCCGTCACTTTCACGTTGGAGAACGAATTGGCGACGTGTTTTATATGATTCAGCTGGCTCCCTGCGCCTATCACCTCGAGCTCAACTCCGGGTACCTTGCCAATACTTGTTATAAGTTGATCAACCCTTTTGTGAGGCTCGATCCTTCCGATATAGATGATTTTACCCCAGTTCTTCTGGTTCTGGCTGTCAAGTTCCTTTACATCCACGCCATTCTCGACTACTGAAACACTCGGGACATTGTACCTGCTCTCGATCATAGAAGCAACTGTGCTTGAAACTGCAATATTGTTTGTAAAGACTGTTGCAGCCTTTCTCTCCCATCTCTCTGCTATCTTCCACAGAAGCCCATTCTTTCTGTAAAAGTCACCAAGCACCTCGTGCCACGTGAAAAACTTTAGCTTGCTGGCAGGCAACACTGATGCGCCCTTCAGAGCTGGTAGGAGTGGAAACTCATCAAACATATATATGTCAGCATCGTGATCTGCCTTGAGTTTTGTCTTCAACCTGGAGGCAAACTGGTGAACCCCCAGAATCTTTCTGGATCCCTTCTTAAAATACTGGCTCTCGTTCATATTCGTTATATATTCTATCTCCAAGCCAGGTATGTTAGTATGATCCGGGAATGGGTTTGTGAGCACCTTTACCTCAAAGCCTTTTCTTGCCAGACGGACCAATGTTTCGAATGCCCTCTTCTCGGCGCCTCCTTCATGAGGATAGAAAGATTCATTGACAGACAGCAGTGCGGGCAAATCCATCTTTTAGGTACTCCTTATATATGGCAAGGTATGCCCTACACATATATTATAATTCTCAAAAGTTCTTGAAATAAATGCATCTGGATTCATTTTTATGCGCTGTGCCATGCGTGTTATTTGCAGTGTCGTCTTATTCTGCCTTTTTAAATTCATGAAACAAATGAAGTTATGAGCTGCAATTGCACTTCCTTGCTCAAATATAACGCTATTTACTTGACATTCCCGGTTCCAATTGATGAATTTTTCAAATCAGTAAGATTTAATGCCTGAATAATTATCGGGATTAGTTGTCAGCAAAAAAAAGGCCCACATGGGATGAGTACTTTATGCGCATGGCCTTCCTCGCGGCCTCCAGAACCAATTGTATCAGAAGGAGCGTTGGAGCGGTTATAGTGAGAGATAACCATGTAATCGCCACCGGTTATAATGGCCCTCCTTCGGGCTTGGCTAACTGCAGTGATGTCGGATGCATAAGGGAGGACATGGGCATAAGGTCAGGCGAGAGGCATGAACTGTGCAGGGGACTGCATGCGGAGCAGAATGCGATAATCCAGGCTGCCGTGTATGGATCGAGTATCAAGAATGCCAAGATTTATGTGACAACTCACCCATGCGTTGTCTGTGCAAAGATGATTATAAATGCTACAATAAATGAAATCATTTACGCAGAAGGTTACCCTGACGAGCTTTCTGAGCTGATATTTATTGAATCCGGCATTAAAAGAAGGAGATTCGCCCTGCCTCCTGAAGAGATTGAGGCAGTCATGGGAACGGTAAAACTGCAGCCAGGAGAAGACTGAGGCACATGAGCATCGTGGCTTACGTTATTACCCTTATTACGAGCACAATACTGAAGATCCAGTACCCCGGGATTTTTGTCCTTATGATGCTCGAGGGAATGCTTCTCCCGATTCCGTCGGAAGTCGTAATGGTGTTCGGCGGTTACCTGCTGTACGAGAATGAGCTTCCGCCCTATTCGTTCGCTCCGGCATTCGCAATACTCCTTATTGTTGGCACTGTGGGCAACCTTGTTGGTGCCCTGCTTGCTTATCTGATAGGTGACAAAGGAGGAGCCGAGTTCGTCAAACTGTATGGGAAGAAGATTGGGATCAGCGAAAAGACAATAGACAGGGTCAATCTTTGGTTCAATAAATACGGAGAGGTCTCCGTTTTTGTGACAAGACTCGTTCCTATTTTCAGGACGTTCATCTCCATCCCGGCAGGTCTTGGAAGGATGAGGATTTCCAAGTTCATCTCTTTCACGGTCATTGGAATGGTCATCTGGGACACTATTCTTATCTATATAGGGTACACCCTTGGCACAAGATGGAATTCAATACTCGGAATATCCGATAACCTCACATATGCTGCACTTGCTGCCGCCGCTATAGTCCTCGTCGTTATATATTACATGGCAAAGAAGTCCGCAAGGAATAGCACAACCGCTTCATGAAAGGTTTTTTCCATTCCTGCAACGGATTCTTAAAATTTATATATTTGATTACAATTCATAGTTAACAACCATTGGTTGTGATGGAGTGATTGAAATGGCAAAGAAGAGAGAAAGAGACGATGACTGGGACAGGGATATCTTTGGTGACGTATTCGGTGATTTCGAAGAGGACTTCAGGCGAATGAATGAGCGGCTCACCAGATTCTTTAACGGAATAAGGAGGAACCCTGATCAGAATATAGAAGGACCATTTGTATATGGTTTTACATTCAGGCAGGGAACTGATGGCAAGCCTTATTTCCAGGAATTTGGCAACGTGCCAGAAATGATGCACAACCGCATTCCAGACCAGCTCGAACAGGACATCAGGGAACCTCTTACCGATATAAACGAGGATGCGGCGAACGTGTATATAACATATGAGCTGCCTGGAATTTCGAAGGACAGCATTGACCTGAAAGTAGGAGACACATCCGTTACTCTCAATGTGAAGGACGGACCGAGGAAATACCACAAGGAAGTCACCTTCGAGCATAAGATAAAGCCCGAGACCTGCAAGGCTAAGTTCGTAAATGGCATCCTGGATGTCACTGTCGCAAAGGACAAGCCAGCAGAGGCAGCCGGAAGAAAAGTCAACATAGAGTGAAGAACATGCTGGATGATGGAATCGAAGCTCTGCTTGATGCGATCGAGAACTCGACGAGAAGGGAGATATTAAGAGAGCTTACTTCTTATTCATCCTATGCAACCGAGCTGAGCAGGCTGGTAGGAGTGTCGCAGCAGGCGATCAACAAGCACCTGTTCCTCCTCGAACGGGCTAACCTGATCAGGCTGGTGGAGGATGCCGACAACAGCAGGAAGAAGATTTACATTCCTTCAGGCTCCTCATCACTCATTATTGATTATTCAAGGAATTTTTTCACAGTAACAAAGAAAGACATCTATGAAGGCAGCAAAGATTCTGCTAAGATTGACACGAAGTCAAGCCTCATTGACCAGTTGAGGGATGTTGAAAGCAAGATCGATTCGGTCACTGAAGAAAGAATGGAGCTTCTGAGAATGAAGGACAAGATCATGGAAGAGATACACTCAAGGCTCAACCTTCATCCTTTGGATCCGATCTCCAGAAAGATAATAACCGAATTCATAGAATGCCTTGATATTGAAAGGACTGCAGAAATGGTCGGAATGCCTCCAGCCCTGGTGGAGCATATCCTGTCGCTGAACAACCTGAAAGATATACTCTCTAATCACGCATAGAAGTTATTCCAGAGACTATCGAGACTGCAAACAGGATGAAGCCTATCAATACAGAATAGGTTACTATCGATACCTGGAATGGATGGTATTTGTATATTATTGCAGGCAAGGTCATTAAAACAGCACCCAGAACGAATATGGGATATTTTATTCTCTCAAATGTAAACACCATATTTTCACCTCATATAGCTATCTTGAAGAAGGTAAAGTCCACCGGCCATCCGGCCATCAGTGCGCGTATATACAGATCGACCGCGACAACCACAAGAAGGCTCACAAATGCAAACTGCTCGTGATAACGGTTAAGCAGGCTCTGGCCGTTGAAGAGCTTTTTCACCCCTGTTCCATGGGACAGGCAGCTGTAGCAGTCCACTGAACCACCTATCAGATGCCTGAAGGCATGGCATGAGATCGTCCACAACGTTAGTAGGAGGGCATTCGCCAATATCAGAATGCTGCCGAACCTGAAAATGAAGAATCCGCTCTGGTACACCATTGAAGTGTAGAAGTCATAATAGAAGAAGGGCAGGATTGCAAGTCCGATATAGAAGAAATACCGGTGGAAATTGTTGAGCGCGAAGAATCCAGTTTCGCCTGAATATTTTCTCTTTGATGAATCCATTCTCTCATCATTGAGGCAGGCCATTGGATGCCTGAAGACATGTCTGTGATAGTCCTTCCTGTACGCATAGCAGGAAAGCCTGAAAAGCGCTATGAAGGGAAGCACGAGCACCGTGGGAGAGTAGAAAGGATCAACATAGCCCTGATACTCAGATACCGGGTACAGGAAAAGAGCACCGGCAGATAGAAGAAGTATTAGAACAAGGCTCCAGAACCTCCAGTTTGGTTCCAGGAGCTCTGAAAGGACATTCAGTCTGCGCCTGTTTTCGATCATTTCTTTTTCCTCCTGTGGATCAGTATCCCTATAGGATCATAAAATTCGTTCACCACTCTCTCTTTTTCGGGTATGATCGCGTTATCTGTTATATGTATCCCCTCTGGACAGATGTTCTGGCAGCACTTTGTTATGTTGCAGAATCCAACGCCTCCCTCTGTGTGCAGGAACCCTGATCTGTCAATTGAATCCAACGGATGCATGTCAAGTGCGGCAACCTTAACCATGTGCTTTGGACCGAGATAGTTGGACTCATGTTCCCGTATAACGTGGCAGACATCCTGGCAAAGGAAGCATTCTATGCATGTCCTGAATTCCTTTGATCTTGTGATGTCTATTGCAGCGATCTTCCATGGCTTGGGAAGATTCGGCTTTGGCGTAAAGGGAGGTATCCTTTTTGCTATCTCCCAGTTATGTGAAACATTTGTAACCAGATCCTTGACAACAGGGTATGCCCTCATGGGCTCAATTGATATCTTGGAACCCATCTTGTCAACCCTTGTCTTGCACATGAGCCTGGGCAGGCCATTTACCTCCGCCGAGCATGATCCGCATCTTGCAGCCTTGCAGTTCCACCTGACCGAGAGTGTCGGATCTATGTTGTTCTCTATATAGTGAACGGCATCAAGAACAACCATGCCTTCCTGTGTTGGCACTTCATAGTCAACAAAATGCGGAGCTTCACCTTTTGACGGGTCGGATCTTTTGATCGATATAGTAACTTTATCAGACATTTTCCTGTTCCTCCTTTGATAATAGAGCCTTCAATTCCGGTGGCAGTTCAGGTACAGGGTCGAAACGCATGGTGAAGCCTCCATCCTGCTTCCTGACAAACACAATATTCTTTCTCCATTCCTTCCTGAGCTCGGGGTAATCCTGCCTGTAATGCGCCCCCCTGCTTTCCTTCCGCTCTCTAGCGGCAGTAACAAGCATTTCGGCAATATTAAGAAGTCCCTGAACTTCCAGAGCCGTAACAAGACCGGGGTTGAACTTTGTAGAGCCGCTCACGCCTACATTCCCGGCAACTTTCTTAAGTTCAGCTATTTCGGCAAGCGCCTTGTTGAGCCCATCTTCATTTCTCCAGATGCCTACATTGCTGGACATCGTTTCACGAAGCTTCTCAAATACCTCGTATGGGTTGACTGGATCCTTCACCTGTAAAAATGACAGCACGCGATCGACCTCTGCGGAGGCTTCATTTCCAGCGATCCTGGTTAATTTTGCATTCTTTGCAAACTTGGCCGCTTCTTCACCGGTTCTCTTGCCAAATACCAGGAGATCGGCAAGAGAGTTCCCGCCAAGCCTGTTTGCCCCATGGAGTCCAGTAGCAGCCTCACCGGCTGCAAATAATCCAGAAACGACAGTCTGGTTCGTCTCGGCATCGACCTTGATGCCCCCCATATGGTAATGCGTAGTTGGTGCAACCTCCATCTTTTCCTTTGTAATATCGACGCCTGAGAATTCCTTGTACTGCATGTACATGCTGGGAAGTTTTTCATGAATGAACTTGGCGCCCTTGTATGATATATCCAGGTAGACACCACCATGCTCCGTTCCCCTACCTTCCATAATCTCCCTGTAAATGGAACGAGCTACAACGTCTCTAGCGTCCAGTTCCTTCTTCTGGGGCGAGTACCTGAGCATGAACCTTTCTCCCTTTGTATTGTAAAGCAGTCCGCCGTCTCCCCTGACTCCTTCAGTTACCAGGAGGCCGCGTATTGCAGGAGGCCATATCATCCCTGTCGGGTGAAACTGGACCATTTCAAGATCCATGAGTTCAGCGCCTGCTTCAAATGCAAGCGTCAAACCGTCTCCCGTAGATTCCCATGAGTTTGAAGTAACCTTGTATATCCTGCCGAGGCCACCGGATGCTATAATAATTCCCTTCGCTGAAATTGAGTAGAATTCACCTGTTTTGAGGTCGAGGCCAATGGCACCCTTCACCCTGCCTCCATCGGTAACGATCTTGGTAATCATTATCTCCTCCAGGAAGGATGCATCACTGTGAATCACCTTGTCCTGAAGCGTTCTTATTAGCTCAAGCCCGGTCTTGTCTCCTACGTGACAGAGCCTCCTGTATGTATGTGCCCCAAAAGCCCTCTGGAGGATCTTTCCATCTGCATTCCTGTCGAAGAGGGCACCGTATTCTTCGAGTTCCAGCACCCTTTCTGGAGCGTCCTTTGCAAGTTTTTCAGAAAATCTCCAGTCACCGAGGTAGACTCCCTCCACATATGTATCAACGAAGTGAACCTTCCAGTTATCCTCTTTGTCGACGTTGCCCAGTGCAGCAGCAATTCCTCCCTCGGCCATAACAGTGTGAGCCTTTCCTAGGAGTGATTTTGTTACAATAAGTACCTTTACACCCTGTTTAAGCCCCTCAACTGCAGCCCGGAGACCCGCACCGCCTGCACCGATTATAAGCAAGTCAGTTTCTATTTCATGAACCGCCGGTCTCTCTATGATAATCGCCAGCGAGTAAGCCCTCGATTCGATTTATAACTTTCGCACACAGTTATTCTATATGCATTCCCGTACGCCTGGAAAATGGACTACGATTCAAAATGAGAAATAAATTCTTGCTCGTTATAATCCAGCTTCCCAGGAATAACGAGAGTGGAGGGATTCTCTGTATAATGTGCACTACATAATTTCTCTAGTGTACCATATCTGGCTGACTGGTAGCTGGTGCCGTATGCATGAACCACGGCGACCTTCAACGTCGCAAGATCCAGTTTCCCGCCAAACCGAGCATTCATCCTGCTAATTATATCGCGCGCTTCGGTAACAGACATATAGCCTGATTCCGTAATATCAAGCAGGATCAGTGAATGCAAGCCACGTTCGAGGTTGGCAAGTATCTTGTCATAAGGGCTCCTGGGAAAAAATTTCTCGCTTACATATGGAAGAGAGACCACCTGCCCCATCTTGTAAACCTCAAGACCGAGGTATCCCGGAACCGCCGTTATGATGGAAGAATTCTCCATGACTACAACATTTATGCCCTCTTCAAGCGCATCGAACCTGACCTGGTTGTGAGTGGTTGCCGTGAGAGCATCTCCCTGAACGAGGAATGCGGTTTCAGACGTTCTGGCTGAATTCAGGATAATCCGGCTCTGCTCGACCTTTTCCCTGGGAAGGAGGATAATTTTCTTTCCCGTCTCCTTTTCCAGCCCATCAATGAGGTTATCACGTGACCCTGACGTGTATATTTCTATGAATATGGATGAGCATTTCTTTATTGCGGCAAGCGCCCTCTGCTGCATGCTGGCAGCCCCCTCGAGGCCGAGTCCTATTATGTAAAGCGTCAAAAATCCTCTTGGATCCTTATGAGTTCGTTAAGTTTGGCAAGTCTCTCTCCGCCGATTGTCCCTGACTTTATCATCTCCGAGCCAAAGGCGACGCCGAGATGTGCGATAAAATCATCCGTCGTTTCGCCACTCCTGTGTGAGATGACTGTTTTCCATCCAGCCCTGTTCACAAGGTTCACCGCTTCGACGGTCTTGCTCAGGGTGCCTATCTGGTTTACCTTTATCAGGACAGCATTTGTTGACTTCCTCTCTATGCCAACCACTATTCTTTCAGGGTTTGTTGTGTAAAGATCGTCTCCTATTATCATGGAACGGTCCCCAACCTTGGCCGTAATATCCGCAAAGCCGTCATAATCTGAATCAACAAGCGGATCCTCTATGACCCTGAAGCCATGATCCTTCACGAGGGATACCACAAAATCTTTCTGTTGATCCACGGTCTTTGGACCCTCCTTGTAAACATACTTTCCTTTCTCGAAAAAAGAGGTTGCAGCGAGATCAGAGCCAACAAGTATCTTAAGCCTGCTTTCGTGCTCTATCTCTGCAGCAGCATCTCTTACCAGCTCGACTGCATCCAGATCGGATATATTGCACGTCCATGCCCTTTCGTCGCCCACTCCTATGCTTATGTCAGGATATTTTTCCGAAAGCTTTTCCCCTACCCTTCTGTGGACCCTTATATTCGTATTGATGCACTGAAGCATGTTTTCGCTTTGTGTTGAAACAAAGAACTCCTGTATCGTTGTTCCATTCCGGGAATGCTTTCCACCCCCGAGCACATTACCGAGGGGTTTTGGCATCCTGGATGCAAAGTTTCCACCAACATACCGATAGAGAGGTATTTGCAGTGAGTTTGCAACTGCTTTGGCATTTGCGATAGAAAGGGCAGTGGCGAGATTTCCGCCTATGGAACTGAAGTTCCCTGTTCCATCTACCTTTTCCAGATACGAATCAAATCCGGACTGGTCAAGCGCGTTAAGTCCGATTATCCCCTTTCGGACTTCCTTGTAAAATATATCCAGCGATGAGAGAGCACCTCCCTGCGGGAATGCTTTAACCTCTGTCTCTCCAGTGCTTGCGCCGGATGGTGCTGAAGAGATTCCCACGGCATCAGGCAGCCTGATTGTTGCCTCGACTGTCAGTGTTCCTCTGGAGTCAAGTATGTTCCTGACGCTGCATTCCTGGATCTCAAATTTTTTAAGCATAGCCTAAAAGTGATGAATGCCTTAAAAAGATTTGCAGAAATGTGCGTTCCTCTGTAATGGCGGTTCAGAGCTTCTTGAGTTCCCGGTACCTGGACGCAAAGCTGTTATAGTTTGCCTTGTAATCTGTCCATAGTTTCTTGTAATCCTGGGAAATCCTTCCGATGACAGATGCCGGTACGCCAGCAGCTATAGATTCGGGCGCAATCTTCGTACCTGACTTCACGACCGCACCTTCCGCGACTACAGCCCATTCTCCGATTTCAGAAAAGTCTGAAACTGTTGCTCCCATTCCAACAATTGACCACTGCCTCAAAGTTGCAGTGTGCACAGTGGAAAGATGGCCAACGGTAACATGTTTTTCAATGGTGGTTGTCTCCCCTGGCCTGGCATGAATAACGCAGTTATCCTCTATTGCGGTATAATCATCGATCACTATTGTGCCATAATCACCTCTTATAACCGCCCCAGGACCTATCCAAACATACTCCCCAATCCTTACGTCTCCGATAATTGTGGAATTCTCGAAAGCAAATGAATTCATTCCGATTGAAGGTTTTCTGCCCTCAAACTCGTAAACTGTCACGAGACCTGAAATAAGATGAGGGGTTAAAAAAGCATGGTATCTTGTTCATAATGAGGTTGGATCGATCCTTTTGCGCCTGCAAAATAAAGATTCTCCTTCTGCAAGACGCAAAAAGTCTTCGTTAGCTCAGTTATCAGACTCAGAGAATATAGTCTCTATTCTGCTCCATGGTTCGTTGAAGTCAACAACTGGAAGCCGGATTGCCTCGCTAGCCACGATGGTGCCATATCTGACTGCCTTTGGGATATCATTATACTTCATATAGGCGCAATAAAAGCCAGCCCTGAATGCGTCGCCTGCACCTACGGTATCATAATGCCCGTCAACCCGCCTTGCCGGTACATGCACAGTATCTCCGTCGCTGATAACCTCTACCCCCCTTGAACCCAGAGTCTTTATGATGGTCGGGGAGTTGTGGGGATCGGCATTTTCCCTTATGATTTCGTATTCCTGTTCGTTACACATAACTATATCTGAAAGCGAGACGAATTGTTTGAGTTCGCTTTTACTGTAAAGATATATTTCCTGCGAGGGATCGAATACGATGTCGGAATTAGAATTCTTCGCAATCTTAAGATATTCATGCCTTGGGCCCGTTGTGAAGTGCAGTATCCTGTAATCATCGATCAGATCATCTTCCAGGGATGGCTTCCATATCAGGTTTGGGCCCTGGTTGATGAAAGCCAGTTGGTTATTCCTGTCGCTTGCTATGTAACAGAACGGGCCTCGTGTGCCCTCGAACACTTTCACGTGTTCCAGGTTTAGGCCCCTGGATTTGAGAAGTTTAAGGTATCCGGCATGTGTCTCTGAGGACACAGCAGCGTAGGGGTCAAAGTCCAGCCCCAGCTTGGAGGCTATAAGGGCGAAGTTTCCTAATGTCCCTCCATATACTTTCCTTTCTTCCTCGATCGGGACAGATCCTGAAGATACTAGTTTTGGTACCCTGAATATAATGTCAATATTAATGTGCCCCAGATAAGCGAGGAATTTCTTCACTACAAGGTATTACGACAGCGTTCAAATATTTTCCATATCGATAATGTTGCTGTTTCCCCCAGAGGCTAAAGACTTAGTGAAAGCCGGGTCATCCTCCAGCAGGCATCTTCATCCCTTTTCTCGTCTTTTATCGGTATAGGTGATGCAATCTCAGTTGACTTCAGGAAAATTCCAAGATCAAGCGGTAGATTTCCATCTCTCTTGAGGGATAATGCAAAAAAATTAACGGTTCCGGATCTTATTCCTGCCAGTTTTATGGCATCCGTAATCTGTTTCTTCCCAGTCAGGTACATCATGAATAATGCCGACAGGTTCTGGTATCTCCTGCTGCGTCTCCTTGTTTCAAGGGCTTCCTTCAGTGCAGCCCTGATATGGAATTCACTGTAAGCTGCATCAATATCGCAGGCTATCACATCATCCTTCAGGCCTGTAAGAGATGCAACATCCGCATCAGAAATAGGCGGGTTAAGAGAAAAATAACTGACTCTAAATTGCTGTCGGGCCATTTTTTCCAGAAAACTTCGAGAGACTCACCTTGGATGAGAATACATCTGTAACTCGGCCAATAATGCTCTGGCGCTCCGGCGACTCCATGAGCGCATTCTCAAGGACATCCTTGATGTCGTTCACAGGTATTATCTCAATCCTTCCCTTGTGGTTCTGGTCCAGAATCACGTCACCGAAGTTAGATGCAGGGACAAGGACTTTTTTCAGGCCGGAATCTATGGCTGCCTCTACTTTTGCGGCAACACCTCCAACGGGCAGTACAGTCCCCCTGACGCTGATTGACCCGGTCATTGCCGTGCTCTGGTCAACCGGAATGTTCTCAATTGCAGAAATTATGGCAGTTGCAATGGATATGCTCGCCGAATCTCCTTCAACGCCTTCATAAGTGCCGATGAACTGGATGTGTATATCCATATCAGAGATATCTGCGCCGCTTATTTTCTTGATGACCGCTGAGACATTAGTTACGGCTTCCTTTGCAATCTTTCCAAGATTGCCTGTTGCAATGACGGTGCCCTGTCCTTTCCTCTGTGATGGAGTTACCTCTGCGACGATCGGCATAACCACACCGGTATAGTCTGCCATTCCTGAATTCGCCCCAACGACTGCTAGGCCATTGACGCTGCCAACTCTACCGCCTTCAGTCAGGAAAGTTTTGTAGCTCTTCCTGATCTCTATTGACCTGTCCGCGACCTGCTGTTCCAGGGGCTTGCTGAGTGCCTTTGCATCAATTACCTGCTTTGCAGTGACAATAGGCTGCTTTTCGGTGATCGCAATATCGCCCGCAACCCTGACCAGGCCACCAAGCTCCCTGAGTCTCAGGGTCAGCTTTCCCTTCCTGCCAGATCTCCTCTGTGCTTCCTTGATGATTTCTGCAACCGCGGTTGAATCAAAATCAGGTATCTTCTTGTCCTTCGCTATCTCCTGGGCTATGAACTGCACTATCTTTTTCCTGTTCTCCTCGTTGTCGTCCATCAAATTATTAACATAGACCTCGTAACCATAGCCCCTTATCCTCGATCTCAGGGCAGGATGTATGGCCTGAACAGCATCAAGGTTGCCCGCAGCAACAAGTATGAAGTCACATGGAACCGGCTCAGTCTGTACCATCGCACCCGCACTTCTCTCGCTCTGACCGGAAATAGAATACTTCTTCTCCTGCATTGCCGTAAGAAGGGCTTGCTGGCTCTCGAGCCTGAGCAGGTTCATTTCATCTATGAACAGAACACCCTTGTGTGCTTTGTGTATATTTCCAGCCTCAACCCTGTCATGGGCCGGTGTCTCAAGGCCACCAGACTGAAAAGGATCATGCCTGACGTCGCCAAGAAGCGCACCGCTGTGAGCTCCCGTGGAATCAATGAATGGTGGTTTCTCGTTTGGATTATGCTGAACGAGGACTTTCGGGATCAGTGCTTTCTCGTTCCTGAAAGCAGGGTTGAATGCAAGTACAAGGTATATGAATGCAGCGGCCATTATTGCAAGAAATATTACAGTGAAATCCTTTGTGAAAACGAAAATAATCAGTCCGAAGAGGAATACAGAAACAATTATGAACATTATTCCCCTGGATTTGTCCCTCTTTTCGCGTTCAGCCCTCATCTGGTATTGCCGGGTAATCTCCTTCCCCCTGCCGGCGGGATAGGTCTTAATTTTGGGCTTGTTCGGATCCTCTGGATTGGGGAATACAACAATATCTTCGAGCTCCTCCTTGGGAAGAAAGTCGGTCATTGACTGGGCAAGCATAGACTTGCCGGTACCTGGGTCTCCAATAAGCAGCACATGCCTCTTTTGCATTGCCGCTTTCTTGACCACCTGTGCTGCCTCATCCTGGCCTATAACCTGGTCGAAGAGCACCTTGGGTATCTGAACCTCTTTAGTGGTTTTGAAGTTCAGTTTACCTACCCATTCGTCTACATCGTCGTTAGATTCGTCCACGCTCAGTATAGTTAAAATGAGAATTAATAGTTTCTGATACAAAAGAATTCTACGCACAAAAAATCCTATTTTTATTTGATCTGATGACTGTTCAAATCAGCAGGTGTTTTATATTGTACAAAGATACAAGTGTGTGTCTTTTTCTATTGGAAACAGGCTTAGACTGACTGTGTTTGGCGCGTCGCATGGCCAGCTGGTGGGAAGTACGCTGGAAGGAATACCTGCAGGAGTGCGTATTTCAACTGACGAGATAGCTGAATGGATCGAACGCAGGAGACCTTCAGTTAGCGACATAACTACGCAGAGAAAAGAGGATGACTCTTTTTCCATCGTTTCGGGTCTTGTCGGGGAGCGGACGGACGGGAGCCCCTTGACGTTTATCATATCCAACAAGGATGCGATAACGTCGCACTATGATGAGCTTAAGGATAGACCAAGGCCAGGTCACGCAGATCTTACCCTTTTCATGAAATACGGTGAGTTCAGGAATTACTCCGGTGGAGGCTTTCTCTCTGGCAGAATGACTGCACCTCTTGTGGCCGCAGGATCTGTGTGTCTATCGATTCTTGGAAAAGCCGGAGTGAATGTTAACGGATGGGTACAATCAATAGGCGATATCGAATCTACGCAAGATGCGGATTCCCCTGTGGCGGCATATTCGACGAAGACCAGAATGCCTGATGCCGGCAAAGACGCAGAGGCGGTTGAACTGATAAAGAAGATCATGTCAGAGGGGGACAGTGTTGGTGGATCGATCCGTATCTCCATAAAGGGAATACCAGGCGGGATTGGTGAACCTTTCTTTGATTCTGTGGAGTCCGTGATTTCACATGCGGTATTTTCAATCCCTGCAGTGAAGGCAATTGAGTTTGGGTCGGGCTTCAGGCTTGCTTCAATGAAGGGATCTGACGCCTTAGACACGATATACTATGACGGACAGAAATTCAGTACAAGATCAAATAACAACGGAGGAATACTCGGCGGAATAACCAATGGCATGCCCGTGGATTTCAGGGTGGCCATAAAACCAACCTCCTCGATTAGGAAGGAACTTGAAACTGTGAATCTTGTATCAAAGGAGAAAGATTCCATAAGGGTCAGGGGCAGGCATGATCCATGCATAGCGATCAGGGCGCTCCCAGTTGTTCAGTGCATGAGCGCTTTCTCCATTCTGGATCTGATGTTGTTGTCCGGAAACAGCCAGATCTTGAATCAGGTCTTTCCATCAGGGCAGGAAAGGCAGGTTGAAGACGACAAATGACAGTGCTATAGTAAGGGCAACCACTGCAACGATTGAGTATTTAGCACGCTTCAGAGACTTAAAGACGTTGGTCAGGAGCTTCTCGAACATGTTCTCTTCGCCCATGGATACCGTAACGTTGGAAGAACCCATTCCAGCTCTGCACGGCTCGACATTCTTTATAGCAATGTCGATCGATTCTGCTATGAGATCAGATATCATGGAAACGTCGTCGCGCTCGCCAAGCGGGTTCATGTCAAGCGTGCTCTGATTTACAAAGTGGTTGTCGGTGGTGAAAATGTCAAGATAAGCCACCTTCCCTGCAACTTTTTCCTCGGCCATGGCCATGACTTCGTCCTTGATGTTATTGGAATCTGTGAGCACGATGGCCTGGTCTTTGTCCCCCACCCTGAAAACCAGCGTCTGAATCCCCATGGAACCCAGTCCGGGGCTCTTTGCAGTGAGATGCGAGTAACCGACCATAAGATCGTATTTCGGGACATCCCGGTTGAACTCCCTTTCAAAAGTCTTTGAATGAGTCTCGCAGTCGTCGAGAGGCTTTGCCCTGTAAGAAAAGTGATTCTGCGCATCCACAACAGCGAAGTCGTAAGCACCGGCTGCAACAACCCTCTCCGTTATCTTTAGACCTTCCGGCAGGCTCACGTCATCAAATCTTTCTCTTTCAGGTATAACAGATCCTACCCCAAAGTCACCGATCCTCAGCAGTGAAATAGCTATCTTCCCGCTTTTGATTTTCCTTAAACGTGCTATCTTGTCGCTGTAGTGAAGGGATTCAAGCGATTTCCGCACTCCCTCAGCGAGGCTGTCAACATCGGCATCTGAAGCACAGTTGTTGCTGTTTGTCGTTGACGTGTGAAAAACCATGGTTTCCTGTGAAATATCCGACGTCCGGGAGTATATCTTGAACGGAAGGTTACTGGTGCCGATCTCGCCAAAGGGACCTGGATGAACGTACGGAAAGACGAGAAGGACCTTCCTCTTGCCCTCCATGTTATCAATGCTTATCACCTTGACGGGCACCTCCCTCTTTGTGCCATAGAGATTTGAAAAGAATATGTGGCCAGCAGACTGATCCTCTTCTGAGTGGATATTGAGGAAGAAATTGAGTATCTTGATCGGGCTGAGGCCAAATTCCTTCCTGAATTTCCTGATAGAATAGAATGCAAAAGCCAGCCCGCCTAGCGAAAAGATCGCGGCAGAGAGGATGGTTCCAACAAGCACCCTCGAATTGTATGAAATTATGGAAAATATGAGGAGTGAGATCAGCGAATAAAGCATCGCAGGCAATATTACAAGCTGGATCTTCTCTGAATAGTACACATAGAAGACCATTGATCGCATAAGCGCAGTTGCTGAAATTGCCATTGCAGCCAATACCACGTGGGACGCTGAACTGAATATAACGGATAGAATCAGAAAATAGGTGTTGAAAATGAAGAATGATGTGAAGTCAAGGAAATATACTCTTCTCCTAGGAAAGTTGAATCTTGCCAGTGAAATGAAAATCTGGTCTCCCAAGATTATGAGGAGAAGAGGAATGATGAAAAATTCGACAATTAGGGCCATGCTCTTTATCGTAAGATAGTCGAGAAATAGGAACAGGAGAAGAGGCGGCATGTAGGTTAACAGCTTCGGGGATCTCTTCATGAATCTCGAAAGATCTGCAAATGTATGATTAGAGGAATTTTCCATTTGGTTGTTCGTTATCCTATATAAGCAATGTATTAATTTCTTTTATGATACCAGCCTAATCACCCTGAATCTTCCATACCCATACAGAACACGAATGAAATCCGGAAAATGTGCACCGGGTATATATGCGTACAGGCATGAAAGGTCAGACAGCTTCTCCGGGCTGGCTACTACAAGTATGTTTTCAAAGCGTATTTTCTCTATAACACGCCATGTGATCTGCCTGTTTCCGTGCCCGAATAAAAAACCCTG
>JAKACH010000032.1 GCA_021821635.1 Thermoplasmata archaeon
CTCACAGCCAGGTGTGTCGAATGGAATTGCCTTTTCCCTTTTAGCGAAGTTGAGCACTTCACCAGCAGGCACAAAAAAGAACTCGGCATCCCTGTCAACAAATCTAGTTACAAGCCACGGGCAAGCAATTCTGTCCACCTTCGCCTTTTCTCTAGTTACCCATTTCATAAATTCTCACTGGTTGTAAATCAGAGTCCAATGGTATAAAAATTTATTTGAGAACCACAAACCTGATCATTAGATTGTTGCATTCTAGTAGGGCTCTTCCGACCAGTCACAATAAAAATAATATTTTCATGCCAGATAATCCCTCAATACAGTGTAGTCTTGTTCTCTTAGCCTGAAATTCAAAGCTCCAAGAAGCTCGTCAATGTGATTTTTCTTCGAAGACTTTGGAATCGGATAGCTTCTCTTCATTACGTAATTAAGCGCGATCTGTATGGGAGTGGCATTATACTTTTGCCCAATCTTTCTGAGCAGGTCGTATGAAGCTATGTGCCCCTTCATGATTGGCGTATACGCAATCACATCCACATTGCTCTTTTCGCAGAATGGAATAATTTCCAATTCCGGCTCTCTTTTACCATAATTGTATTCAATCTGGTTTGCAGAAATTTCGCATGTCTTTGCTGCATCCATAGCGTCCTGCAGCTCCGAAACGTTGAAATTGCTTACCCCTATATTTCGCACAGATCCTTTCCCTACCAACTTCTCCATGGCTGAAATCGTTTCTGCTATGGGTACAGAAGGATTGGGCCAATGAATCAGGTAAAGGTCCACATAAGAAGTGCCAAGTCTTTTTAGGCTTTGCTCTGCCGCCTTCAATAAATCGAGCGATCTGAGGTGCGTATTCCAGACCTTGGTTATAATGAAGAGCTTCTCACGGTCGTATTCTTTGATGGCCCTGCCCACGATTTCCTCAGTATGTCCCGAAGCATACATTTCCGCTGTATCAATGACGTTTATACCGTTGTCCAGGGCATACCGAATTGCCTCCACCTGTGCCTTGTCATTTCCGGTTTCAGGAGAAGACCTCCCTCCAATTCCCCAGGTACCAATCCCAAAATCTGAAACAGATTGCCCGCACAGAGTCTTTGCCATATATTGGTTCAGGGCTTTCTCTTTAAAAATCTTCTCGCCCCCCGGCTCTTCTTTTGTCGGTTGGCGCAAAATGCAGCATTTCTTGAAACTCAAACCAACTCGGGCATACTGAGCACCTCATAAGTAAGTGTAGAGTCCCTCTTCGTTGTGATTATAATTGTTTCATTTGAACATGAAATGAGCTGAATAATGTTAATCCCTCTTGAGTATAGTTTATGCGTTATTCTCATAACAAACCCCGGGGTTGATTCTATTTCTTTAGGTGACAGGACATGAATCATGCTGACGTTCGACTCCACAGTTACACCCTGAGTGCTTTGTGGTATCTTCGTCTTCATTTCATCAACTATGTAAACGATGCTGTCCTGAAGAAAAGTAGCCGAAATGTATTTGATTGAAAGCACGGATTTAGATGTTACAACGCTTATCTTGTCCTGAAGAGACACCTTGCTTCTTTTCAGAAGTGAGTCAGCAGCCCCTTTAGTAGGTAAAAAGGGTCTTTTTTGCATGTGCCTGTTCAGCGCAGCCCTTATTGAAATCAGATTCAGTTTTTGATTTCCACTCCTTATTAAGAGAGCAAGCTTGCTGATGTTTACAACTCCAGCCTGTAATGAAAGCAAAATGTCTGGGTTTTCTGTTAGATACCTGCCCACGATCTGATCCAGCGTACTCTTTTCGAGCTTCTTTTGCATAAGTTTATATCTTTCGTACATATTTTAACATTACTTTACACTTTTTGTCAATTATAATATAATTCTTTACAGTTTCAATATAGAAATTAATATGTTGAATGCGAATTTACAGGAATGAAAGAAAAAGCTCTGCTTCTCTATTCTGGTGGCCTTGACACATCTGTCATGATAAAGTGGCTTCAGGAGGAAAGGGGTTACGATGTAGTGACCCTGACCTTGGATGTTGGTCAGGAGAAGAATGATCTCGCAGCAATAAGTCAGAAGGCTAAATTATTAGGCGCCATCAAGTCCATAACGCATGACTCAACAGCAAGATTTGCTGATACCTTCATATCGATGGGAATCATGAGTAACGGACTTTATAGCGATAAATACCCCCTATCGACCAGTCTAGCACGTCCATTGATGGCTGAACTGGCAGTAAAATACGCTCATGAAAACGCCTGCGGAGTAATTGTGCATGGCTCAACAGGAAAGGGAAACGACCAGGTCAGGTTTGAAGTCTCAATAAAAGCGCTGGATGACAGCATCAAGGTTGTTGCGCCGGTACGCGAGATGAACATGAACCGCGAGGAAGAAATCGAATACGCAATAAAAAAGGGTATAGATATACCGTATGGAGGAAAGTATTCAGTAGACGAAAATCTCTGGGGAAGGTCCGTCGAAGGCTCCTCTATTGAAGACATCAGCAAAGCAGTTCCAGCCGATGCATACAGATGGGTTAAGCCTCTAGACGAGACAACGGATTCACCCAAAGAGGTTGCCATTTCTTATGAAAACGGGGTACCGTGCGCCCTGAACGGCAAGAAGATGCCGCTCAAACCTCTTATTATAAAGTTGAACGAACTAGCCGGAATGCATGGGATTGGAGCAATTGATATGATAGAGGACAGGGTCGTCGGCATCAAGAGTCATGAGTTCTATGAGTGCCCTGCAGCGTTGACTATTATTGATGGGCACAAGTATCTTGAGTCTGCAGTATTGAGCAGGCGGGAACTGAAAGTCAAGAAATTTATCGATGAACAGTTTTCCGAGATGGTTTATGGCGGTTTATGGCATGATCCGTTAATGGGACATATTTGCGAATTTGAGCAGAGCATGAATGAGCACGTTTCTGGAACTGTCCATCTGAAACTCTACAAAGGAAACATAATTCATTCGGGGGTAGAAAGCGTCAACTCACTGTATGATCCAGCAACTTCCACCTACGGCAAGGGACAGACATTTGACCAGAAAATGTCACCGGGTTTCATCTATGTATATGGAGCTTCAACAGTGGCATCTCGAAAAGCCCGTAATAAGCAATTTCGGGAAATCAGACTGGAAGAGTGACAATCTGCCGAAGATCTGGGAAGGAGGAGGGACTGATGTCTCAGGCAGTTATCTCGCAGATGTAATGACCGACGAAGATGCCGCAATAGATTCAACACTGCTTGATTATGAGGTAATCAATCTTATAGCCTTCCATGTCGATCTTAGGAAGAGAAGAATAATCAAAGAGGAGGAGAGCGATTCAATACTCTCGGCCCTCTGTTCATATCTGGGAAAGAAGATCAGGGTTGATCCCGAGGAAGAGGACATTCATGCTTATTTAGAAAACAGGATCCGTGAAGCAATTGGGAAGAGTGCTGAGAATCTCCGTTTATTTCTATCTAGAAACGAGCAGAGTCAGTGCAATCTCAGATCCTTCTATGTAGAGCACCTGTTAGGTTTAGCGGAAACACTGCTCAAAGGATCCAAAGAATTAAGAAATATTTCGATCAGCTCTGAAGGAAAAATTCCGGGTTTCACTCACTGGAGGCAGGCTATGCCAATTGCTATATCAACTTACTACGACTACATATCAAGGATTTTATTGGATCTCTCGAAAGACGCCTTCTTGCTAATTAAAAAGTTCAGGAACTTTTCGCCTTTTGGCATGGGATCAGGATTCGGCAGTTTTTCTCCCGTCTCCTTCGACGACATCGCAAGAGATCTGGGATTCGAAAACGGGCCAGGCAACCCGGTTGCGGCATCATTTTACCGTGGCATTGATGATCTGGAAGTATTGTCCCTTATTTCAAGAATAATGGCATTTTATTCGCGGATCTGCGCGGATCTAATCATTTACTCGTCTGGAAGCAATCCGGGTCTCATATTGCCGGCTGGGTTTCTGACTGGCAGTTCACTGATGCCAAACAAGCACAATCCCGATTTCCTTGAAATGGTCCAGGGATATGCCTCACAGATAATTGCGGATTCTGTCGCTATTTCTGGCATAATCACAAACAGGAATACCGGTTATCATAGAGAGTTCCAGATTTCGAAGGACAAAGCCGTGAGAGATCTTCTATTAATTGAAAACATCGCTGGATACATGCTGCAACTTTTGGTCGAAATGAAATTTGATCCGGTAAGATCATCTTCTTGCATAGAAAACGGATCTTACTCATCATATAAGGCTTATAAAACATTTGAAAAAACCGGAAAATGGAAACATTCGTACAAACTGGTGGGCGGGGCGGTCAGATCAGGCGAATTATTTTCCGAGTACGAACCCGTGGCATATCATAGCGTAAGCTTGCATGAAATTACAGAATATGAAAGCCAGATCTCAGCAATCAAAAATGAATGGTTCGGGCCGAGAAATAGGCTTATTGAGTATGCAAAATCATCTCTTGCTAATCACGAGTAAATTTTCTGATTCTATTCCCATCCGCTGAATAATGATCTACCTGCATCAGGTTTGTCTTTCTTAAAAATGCTATCCCAGTTGACGGGTTGCAATCCGATAACTGATCTGAAAGCGTTCACTGTTGCAGGACTGAAACCCTGAAAATGATTGTTTACAAAAACAACAAAATCCATTATTTCTTCAAGGCTTTCCTTGATCTTCTCGGCCCAGGCTTCGATCCTGTCATGACGATCAAATTTTACTTGCCCAAATTCATTCTCCTTTATTGATCTGTCTCCGACCAAGCGGAGATATATACTATCAGAGGTCAGCGGCGATTGATCCCGTATGAATGGCCCATCTGACCACGCTACCACCAAGTCCCTGGCAGTTATATCGGAGATGATAGATTCATTAAACCATGAATTGTCCCTGAATTCAAGCGCGAACCTATATCCTCCAGGAAGTAAATTCAGAATCTTTTGTAATTTCTCTGCACCGAAGGGATACTTGAAAGAAGAGGGAAATTGAATGAGCACCGGCCCTAATTTCTTCTTCAATGGATCAATTGATCTGAGAAATTTCTGAATCGTTACTTCTAAACTATTTCCCCTGTTAACATGAGTGATTTCCTGTGGGAACTTAGGACAAAATGTAAAATTTGCCGGAGTGGATTTATACCATCTTTCCACAGTTTCGAGAGAAGGTATTCCGTAAAATGTTGAATCGATTTCAACAGCATCAAAAACTTTGGCATACAACCGAAGATATTCTTCCGGGCGGGAGCCAGGAGGGTAGAATGGGCCGACCCACTGTTTGTAACTCCAGCCTGAACAGCCAATTTTCCCAACCTTCATTTAGAATGCTTAATAGGTGAAACCAGATAAAGAATTTCAATCTAAAATCTGAGAACCCCGATTCAAGTGTTACTTCTTGTTTCTTATATATTATGAAAGCATTTCACAATACTTGACTGGAGATTCACGAACACCTGCACCAACCGATTACATGGCCAATGAAAGAACCTATCTTGCATGGATCAGGACAGGAATAACTGTGATCGCGCTTGGATTCGTGGTGGCAAAATTTGGAATAATTATAAGGGAACTTGTCCCAAACGCTCCTTCCACTTCATATCATCTCTCATCTGAGATTGGGATAATTCTCGTGATAATTGGCGGTGGAATGCAGCTCCTGGCGTTGAGAAGCTTTTTCAGGAACAAAAAAAATATCGACATGGGCAGGTACATTCCTTCCACAATTCCTGAGGCGCTCGCAGGGATTCTTTCTGTTGTTATAGCAATTCTCGTGGTTGTCTACATGGTGATTACGCTCTGATCCCGCGGATGTCATTTAAGAAAAATTTAATCCCCAACCATAAAGAAATTTATAACCGCAAGAAGGTTCAATAATAAAGGCGATTCCTGAACTGTCATTGCCTGTTATGATAGTTGGATCACTTTTTAATATGTCATACATATGGCACATCCCATGCTCTATCATGATGTAGAAGGGAAACTGGATATGAGAATGAGCATATCCGTTGAGCAGAAGCATCCACTCATATCCGTCATCAGCCGGGACTATCATTATATCCCACTACACATTGATACATTTGGCGGGCGTTCCTCCATCGATCTTTTTCTTGAATCTGGCGGATCGCATCAGATTGAAAGCATTGCTGCAAACTACACCGTGCTCCGGATGGATGGTGTTATTATCGTCAGGTTGGATGTGGAGGAAATTCAGGATATCTCAGCTGCTGTGCGTGACCTTCTATTACTTGACACTGTCTGTCCGAGTGGGTTTTTCCTTGAAAGGGGTACAATAAAAGCTGACTTCAGGTTTCATTATTCTGATCTGCCTAAAGTTTCAGAAATTATTTCTAAAACCCTATTGCATGAAAACAACCTGAAGCTTACGGATTTGGGGAAAGGTAAAGGTGCTATTGCAGCATTAAAACAGATGAATGATAGAGTTAGACTATCTGTAGTGTCATATGAGGTTGATTGGAACCCTGGAGCCGATTCGGGGGTTTTCGATAATATTATTTTCGATGCAAAATCACTTTCGTTTGAAAACAATGAAATTGAGGCAATGGTCCTTTATGGCAATGCAAGCAAAGAGAGAAAATTCGGGCGGGCCATCTCGATTGAAGATGGTGTATATACAACAAAAATTGACTCAGACTTTGTGAAAGATGTATGGATGAGATGCAACGAAAAGCACATTCCTAGGGGAGCAGTCATCGCGAAACCATCAAGAGGGAAAATCCAGATACACACATTCCTTCCTTCTTCACTGGTAAACCAGTATATCGAAGTTCTCTTCAAAGCAGCGAAAGACAGGAACAGGAATGACGTTGTTCTAACAGGTTCCCGTGCATATGACAACTCCGTATGGGAATTTATCTGATCCAAAACCGGGTACTTTCAGCTTTGTTAACTCGATTCATTGTGTTTTATGATCATATATTTCATTCCAAGCCTCCGAGCCATTTCGCCGTCGACATCATCCCTGTCTCCGACCACGAAGGAAGAATTGAGGTCAATATCCAGATCCCTGGCCGCCTGCAAGAGTAGTCCAGTGCCAGGTTTTCTGCACAGGCACCCCTCATCTGGTCTGTGAGGGCAGTGATAAACAGCGTCCACCTTTGCCCCCTCACGCTCCAGCTCCTTTAGTAAAGCGCTGTTGAATTTTTCAAATTCCGCTTCAGAAAAATATCCCCTGTTGATTCCAGATTGATTTGTCACAATGACTATCAGGAAGCCCCTTTTCCTGAAGTCTTTAATTATGTCCACAGCATCGTCATAAATTCTGAGATCTTTGGGATCCTTGCAGTAAGGGCAGTCATGATTTATTGTCCCATCCCGATCAATAAAAAGAGCCTTGTTCATAAAGATCCCCACCTCGGATCAGTTTTCTCTCCACCTTGTGAAGAAGCGGGCTAGTACGAAAAATACGATGCTCTCTACAATCATTATTGGAATCATTACATACATAATAGGCTCGAAGCCAAAGAATCCCTGTGCAAGCACGGCAGCAGGCGTAGTCGGTGACACTGACAGTATGTATATGATGTATTTTGGCAAATCAGTGTATGGATAGAAAGTTGGAGGCAGAACCGTCAGGACAACAGACATTATTGCAGATATCCCCCAGACATTCCTGAGATGGTTCACGGCACCACCGATTGTCATCGAAAGCCCTGCGGTACTGATCGTCAATACGACAAGGAGAAGTATTAGAGCAATTATGGATTCAATCGTGAAGATGTGAATCAGGGCACCTATGATTGCGTACAGGATTATACCCGGCATTGAGAAAATTAGGTAACTAAGCGTCAGGCCAAGTATGTAGTCTGTTGGTGATATCGAGGTTGCAACAAAGAGATCCTGTATCCTGAGCTGAATTCTCAGGAAGGCTGCATCGCCAACGCTTGCAAAACTGACGGACGCTACCAGGCCGAGAAAGCCTCCAACAACCGCATATCGTATCAACACCCCATGGCTGATTATGTATATCAGGAAAAGCAGAGTAAGCGGGGAGCTTAGCGATGCAATGACATACGAAGGACCCCTCTTTATCGTCCTGAAACCATAGTACCAGGCGAAGGCGAGCGAAAACCTAAGGTTCAAGGTTCACCCCTCTCAGGACGAAAAGGTCATCCAGGGTTATTCTTCGCACATTATATCCATTTCTGATATAGTCTTCGGCGTCTTCCTGCTTGACGTATTTGACATAGGTCCTGCCAATCTGGTAATCACCGGAATCAGGTTTGACACTCTCAACCCTGACCTTGCCCTCGAACTTGTGGAGCAGGTTCTTTACAGAGCCCTTTTCAAGTATTTCGCCCGACTCAACAAGAACAACCTCTTCTGCAAGTTCCTGTGCTTCTTCCATGTAGTGGGTTGTCAGAACAATATTTCCAGAAAGATTCTTGATAGCAGACCAAACCTCAAACCTGGAAACCGGGTCAAGTCCCGTAGTCGGCTCATCCAGGAATGTAATATCTGCGTTAGCTGCAAGAGCCATTGCAACAAACACCTTCCTCTTCATTCCTCCGGAAAGCGTGTCAGACGGCTTGTTTCTTGCATCATACATTTCCAGTTCTCGGAGGGCCTTCAAAGCCTCCTCGTTTGCCTGCAACACAGAGAAACCTCTAGCAATGAGATAGAGCTTCAAGTGCTCTATTGGAGTTAATACACCCAGGGTCGAAGCTTCCTGCGGTATGCTTACTATCTTCTTTCTTATCTTGTCAGGCTGCTTCATTATGTCGAAACCCGCAACACTGGCAGTACCGGAGGAGGGCTTCAGCTGCGTTGACAGAATCCTGAGGAGAGTCGTCTTACCGGCTCCATTGCGTCCAATAAACGAGACAAGTTTCTTATCAATGTTAAGGGTGACAGAGTTGAGTGCTTTGACTCCATCTTTATACGTTTTCGAGAGGTTCTGAGTACTTATCATTGGAGAGTCCTGATTCTGGATATCAGGAGCTATAAATTGAATTTTTTGTACACTCTCAAATAATAAAGCCTATCTATGCTTAAACCAGATTTACTATCAGACCAACTACAAATCCCATAAAGACGCTTATATAAGCGGATCCGGCGGCAGGTCCGCCTGCCTTAAGAAAAATTGACCTAAACATTGGAAGTATGATATAGAATATTGCACCAACGGCCAGTCCATCGAAAATCAGGTTAAATGAAGGGGAGTTGAAGTAATATCCAGCGGCCCCTCCTATAATGGTGGGCAACCCGCCTATCATAAAAGCGGCCGCCAGAAGGATCCTGCTTCTATCGGGCGTGCCCAGAGTTGGAGCACCGATCGGGAAGCCTTCCGTTATATTCTGTATTGTGAAACCAAGTACTAGGACGAATGTAATGCCTACCAGGCCTATCTGGAAGAGAATAGAACCAAGCACCAGCCCCTCTGTAAGGTTTTGAAGGCCTATGCCCACCGCTATCAGGACAGAAAGTCTGGCCATTTCAGGTTCCTTTCCAGATGCCCTGCTTGCAACATGTAGAATTCCGAACCCGGCAATTAGCGCTAGGATGAATTCACTATCATATGGGAATGACGACCCATAGCCGTAAAGGGAACCGTTGTACATGATCGAAGCAGCATCTGAAAACACATCAGCGATCAGGAATATAAGGATGCCAATTGCAAAGCCATTGAGGTAAGTGGATGTTTTTGGGCTCAACCTGCCATGAATCACCAGCGGATATGAAACGAAGATTGAAAGCCCCATTATTGTTGAAAGAATAAGGACAACATAGAATTCCATCAAAATGTTATTAGGTAAACCTAATTTAAATTTCCGTAGCGGGAAAGGCTAACGCCCGCAGCTGGGGAAGCAATACCTCACACTCCTGCTTTTCAGGAATCTATGCATAATTATTGGCTAATTCACAGGGAAAGCTTTCCCGGCGTTTTCGGGAACGGATGGGTATCTTCAATTCTCTTCAGGCCACAGATGTACCTGGTCAACCTCTCTATGCCGATACCGAAACCTGCGCTGGACGTAAGGCCCCTCGATGAATAAGCTAGTATCCACTTAAACTGCTCCTCGGATTGCCCCTTCTTCCTGATTCTCTCCTTTATCCGATCCTGGAGAAATTCCCTCTCCCCACCGGAAAGACCTTCGCCAAATCCCTCGGGATAGATCAAATCCATGTCTCTTAGCACACCGGGTTGACTGGCACTTTCCATATCGTAAAATTCGCGGTTTTCCAAAGGTATGTCGATAATCCAGAAAGGATCTTTCATCTTGCTCGAAAGCACGGCTTCAAAGTCCTTCCCATACTCTTTTTCAGCATCCAGAAACCTGAATACCCCGAAGGGTTTCTGAGGAACCTTCAGCCTTCGCCCCAAGAATTGCAGGTCAGAAGATCTTGCCTTTATCATATGATCTGTAAGACCAATCATCAGATCCTCCACGAGAGACATCATTTCCTCCCTTGAGGCATCGCGTTTCTCAACATCAATCTGGGTGAACTCCGACAAATGCCTGCCGGTATGCACTTTTTCTGGTGTCTCCAATCTAATGTTTGGAGAAAACGTGAAAATTGATCCCAGCTCTTTAGCCAGAATCTGCTTGTGAAAAATCATGCTTTTAGTCAGGCCGTACTTCATTCCGTAATAGTCGATAGATGGATCAAGTACCGGGTGGTTCAGGGGGTCTGTAATGGGAGAGATTATAACCGGAGGTACTTCGATGAATCCATGCTCCCTGAAGAACTTCCCCAGGTATGCTCTAATATCGCTCTGTATCTCGATGGCTTTCTGAACCTTCTTATCCGAAAGATGCTCATGCAGGCTTTCTATGATCAATTCATCATCCATGACAATAAATCCTGAAAATAGATTTAACTATTAGTCTAATTTTTTAGACATTTACGTAATATAAATTGGATTTTTTGTATAATGTTAAACATAATGGTAAGTTTTATAGGATAGTTTCCGATATTTTGTCATGGATCAGAAGGACCTGAAAATACTTGATTACCTCATGGAAAACGGCCGGGATAAAATATCTGACATCTCGCGGGAGCTGGACATACCTAGAGTCACTGTCCACGAAAGGATACAGGGCATGATCAAAAGCGGAGTGATCAGGAAATTTACCGCTGTTCCAGATTACGAAGCCATCGGACTGAAGTTTACTGCTTTCATATTTGTGGGATTCAGCGCGAACCAGAAAGTATCCCAGAGGGATCTTGCCAAGAAGATAGCCCAGATGAGAGAAGTGGCTGAAGTGCACATTATTACTGGACAGTGGGACCTGCTCCTGAAGGCCAGGGGAAACACATTGAAGGAGATCGGAGATCTTGTTCTCGACAGACTGAGGGAAATGGAAGGCATTGAGAAAACTGAAACAGTTGCAGTGTTCCAGACGGTAAAAGACTGAGTCAAGAATCTTAAAATAAGCATCTCCAATTGTGTGTCATGATTTATGAACCTCCACTCTCATCCGACGGAGGAAGAATCATGTTTTACCGATACTTTCCCAGGCTCAAGCCAAGCATCGGGATCGGGTTGACAAAGCCGTTTGTGCGTTTAGATCATTTTTATTCCAATACCCCTGACAATATAAATAAACTGGCTTCACCAGGTACTTCCGTAATCCTGTACATGCTCTCCGGTGATGCCAGTGTGAAAAGAGGTGAAAATGAGTTCAGTCTCGATACGGGATCCGCGGCAATATTGAGATCGCTGGAAAAGGATCATGCATCAGTAACTACGCCTAACAGGTCAGTAAAGTCAGAGGGCATCGTGATCGAGTTTCATGATCATGCCAAGATCACGGCACAGGAGATAGTGCCAGCGAATGCATCTGCCATGCCATCCTACGAAACAGAAGAAAGCAGGGAGATCAGAATCGCTGGAAAATGGGGAGGAATCGAAACAAATGGCTTCCTTTCAATATCACTGCTGGATTACCTGACGCATTCAAGCTTCGGTGTGGTGAAACCCGGCCACAGCATGATGATACTTGTTCTGGAGGGATGGATCTCCTCTGGCCATGAGAACATTGTAAAGGATCAGATCTATATTCCAGAGGAGACGGTGAATATCGACTGTCACAGAGGGACCAGGCTACTTGTGCTATCAGGCGGCGAGAATGCAACAACTTAGGCTTCTAACGGAAATATGGGGTTCTGAACCGCACTCCTTTTCTTATCAGTTCCTGTGACTTCTCGTAACCGGCGTCTGCATGCCTGATTACGCCAAGTCCCGGATCCGCGTTCAGGACTTTCTGTATTTTCTGCTCAGTTCTTTTTGAACCATCAGCAACAAGAACGAAGCCGGCATGGATTGAGTTGCCGATGCCCGTTCCACCACCATGATGAACCGAGACCCATGTCGCGCCTGAAATTGCGTTAAGGAGTGCATTCAGTATTGGCCAGTCTGCTATGGCATCACTACCATCCTTCATGGCTTCGGTTTCCCTGTAGGGGGATGCAACCGAGCCTGTGTCATGATGGTCTCTGCCGATTGCAACAGGTGCCGAAAGCTGGCCGTCTGCAACCATTTCGTTAATGATAAGCCCTATCTTTTCACGCTCACCGTATTTTGCATAGCATATCCTTGCCGGCAGGCCCTGGAAATGAACATGTTCCTTAGCTAGCTTCAGCCATTTCGCCAGATGCCTGTTTTCGGGAAATTCACGCATCAAACGGCTATCTATTGCATATATGTCGTTCGGGTCTCCGGAGAGGGCCACCCACCTGAACGGACCGGAACCGACGACAAAAAGATCCCTTATGTACGCAGGCACGTAACCGGGAATGGTGAAGGCTTGCTTGTAACCGCCCTCAAGTGCCCTCCCTCTCAGGTTATTTCCATAATCAAATGCATGAGACCCGGACTTCATCATGCTGACTATTGCCTTCGTCTCCTTGACTATTGAAGCATACACCGCTTTCCTGTAGGCATCCGGATCTTCTGACCTGAACTTGCCGGCCTCCTCTACTGTATACCCCTCAGGTATGTAGCCCACTGTAATGTCATGAGCGGCAGTCTGGTCCGATATTATATCCGGAACCACTCCTCTTTTGCTCAGCTGATCGTAAACCGTGGCTGCATTTCCAAGGACTGCAATGGACTGGCATTTTCCTTCTTTTATCAGGTCATCCTTCATCTTCAGAGCTTCATCTATCGTATCAACGCTTATGTCCAGGTACTTGTCCCTGAGTCTTCTCCTGATCTTTTCAGGATCCACCTCGACGACAATCGCCACCGCACCATTGAGTTTGGCGGCCAGAGGCTGAGCGCCCCCCATCTCGCCGAGACCGGAAGACAGGAACCACCTGCCTGAAAGATCCTCAGATCTGTAATCGAGGCGGGCTATGCTCGCTAATGTCTCAAAAGTACCCTGAAGTATACCCTGGGTCCCGATGTATATCCAGCTGCCGGCAGTCATCTGCCCAAACATTGTGAGGCCTTTTCTCTCAAGCTCCCAGAAAATGTCGTCGGTTGCCCACTTGGGCACAATCTGTGCATTCGATATTAGTACCCGGGGAACATCTTCTGACGTGCGGAAAATACCGACCGGCTTACCCGACTGGATAAGAAGTGTTTCATCACCTTCAAGCGTTTTCAGAGAAGAAATAATCCTGTCAAAAGCTTCCCAGTTCCTGGCGGCCTTTCCTCTTCCGCCATAAACTATCAAATTCTGGGGATCCATCGCCACTTCCGGATCCAAGTTATTCATGATCAGCCTGAGAGCTGCCTCCTGTCCCCAACCTTTAGTGTTGAGCTTGCTTCCCCTCGGAGCACGTATTTCCTTCAGCATGGATGAAAATGCCAAATGGGTTAAATAACCTGATCCATGCCTCTTAAGCCTATGTCGCTTCTGTCAAAAGTCATAGTGCGCTTGCTTCCAAACGATATAATCTTTACAGGGAAGCCGGAAAGCCTCTCCACCTGGCTGACATATTCCCTGAGCTCCCTGGGGAATCCTGCCATTCCCTTTTTCTGTACTTCTTCCAGAATCTCATCATCCAGTTTTCCCCAGGGCTGCATCTCCTTGTATTCGACACTCACGGCCTCGAGCGCGCGGAAGTTCTTCGGGAAGTGATCCAGCGGCTTGCCATTGAGGCTGTAAGAATAGCCGACTTTGATCTTGTCAAGCATGCCAAGTGTATCGAGTTTCGTGAGTGCTATGAAATCCGCATCGTTAAGCAGCAGAGCGTATCGGAGAGCAGGAATATCCAGCCAGCCAACCCTGCGTGGCCTGCCTGTAGTTGTCCCATACTCTGATCCTATCTGGCGGAGCAAATCTGCGGCACTTCCCTTTATCTCCGTAGGGAAGGGCCCATTTCCAACCTTGGACACGTAGGCTTTCGCAACACCAACAACGGTCCTTACTTTCCTGAATGAAAACCCGCTGTCGTTTGTCAACGCTCCTGCAATTGTGTTGGATGAAGTCACAAAAGGATATACCCCGAAATCTATGTCCAGTAGGGTTCCATGGGCACCCTCAAACATAAGGCTTTTGCCGCTATCATATGCCGCCATAATGGAACTCTCACAATCGACAAAAAATTCCTTGAGCTGTTTGCCGCTTTCATGAAGCTTCAGGGCAAGATCATCGATCTTTGATTCGTAGACGAAATCTGAACCTTCAAAGAGAGACTGCTTGAGCCTCGCGATAAGCTTTAGCTTATCTTTCAGGATCGTGATATCCAGCAGATCGGACATCCTTATGCCGGATCTTCCATATTTATCCTCATAGGTGGGCCCAATTCCCTGGGCAGTTGTACCTATCCTTAGGCTCTTCCTCACTTCTTCCTCCGCAAGATCAAGATATTTATGCATCTCCGTGACAACGTGCGCACTGCGGCTCACCTGTATCTTCACATCGGAATTTACGCTCTTCAGTTTCTTTATCTCTTCGACCAGGGCAATCGGATCGATGACCATGCCATTGCTCAGAATTACCGTTCCAGCGCGAAGAGCCCCTGAAGGGACAAGATGGAACTTGAAAGTTTCCTTGTCCGTAACGACGGTATGGCCGGCATTTCCGCCTCCATTATAGCGAACAACAACATCATGAAAAGCTGCCAGATAATCCGTTATCTTGCCTTTGCCTTCATCTCCAAACTGGAGTCCAACAACAACTGTAACATTCTGCTCTTTATCAGAAGAAATAACTTAACACCCCGGCCTGCATAAGGCAGATTGCTTTAGGCATTAAATTGTTTTGCAGGCGTAGCTTGATCCTGAAGATTACCCGGAAATAAATGTGATATCAAATAGCATTTATTACTATATCTGAAAAAAAGAAGGAAAGAATAATCACTTGGTTAAACATTTCATGTACGATAGAATGACATACATTGAGGTTAAGGACGGATCCAAGCTTGTAGTACCGGATAACCCCACGATCGGCTACATTGAAGGGGATGGAATAGGGTCTGACATAACAAGGACAACAATTCAGGTAGTGAACTCTGCCCTTGAAGCCGCCTATAAGGACAGCAGATCAATAGAATGGAAGAAGATTCTTGCGGGCGAGGAGGCCATGGAAACAACAGGAAAGCACCTTCCGCAGGGATCCCTCGATGAACTTAAGCGTTGCATCGTATCTATCAAAGGACCTCTGACAACGCCTGTTGGGGAGGGTTTCAGGAGCCTGAATGTTACCTTAAGGCAGTATTTTGACCTTTATGCCAACATCCGACCTATAAGGTACTTCCCGGGAGTTCCATGTCCTGTTGTACATCCTGAGAACGTAAACATGGTCATTTTCAGGGAAAATACGGAGGACGTTTATTCAGGAATAGAGTGGAGATACGACAGCGAAGAGGCAAAGAAACTCAGGAGTTACCTCAACACTGAATTTGGAGTCAAGCTGACAGATGACACTGGCATCGGAATAAAACCTATCAGCAGGTTCAGATCCACAAGATTAGTGAGGAAAGCACTGAATTTTGCAGTCGAGAACTCCAGAAAGAGCGTGACACTTGTACACAAAGGAAACATCATGAAATACACGGAAGGCGCCTTCAAGGACTGGGGTTACCAGGTAGCGGAAAATGAGTTCAAGTCAAAGATAGTCAGGGAAGAAGATTACCTGAAGAACAAGGAAGAATTCAAGGACAAGATAGTTGTCAAAGACAGAATCACAGATAACATGTTCCAGCAGGTTCTTACCAGAACCGATGAATATGACGTGATAGCAACCACAAACCTTAACGGTGACTATCTATCGGATGCTATTGCAGCACAGGTCGGAGGCATAGGGCTCGCACCTGGTGGCAACGTTGGCGATATACATGCAATATTCGAGGCGGTTCATGGGACTGCCCCAAAATATGCGGGACTGGACCTGGCAAACCCGACATCACTGCTCCTTTCTGCAAGCATGATGCTCACCTATATTGGATGGAAAGAAGCCTCAAAAATAATGGAGGATGCAATTACACAATGCTACAAGGAGAAGAAGGTCACGCAGGACATAGCCCGATTAATCGGCATCAAGGAACTCAAATGTTCTGAATTCGGGCAGGAAGTCATCAAGAGAATGGTCTCTTCCTGAGCATCTTTCTATTCGCGCGAAGCTTGGGCGCTATTTTCGACGCAACAATGTCTTCTGGCTAAGCATTGATTTAATTAGGGCACTTGGCCCTTGGACCACGTTCTCATTTACCAGTGGATTTTTCCACTCGGCCGGCAGCAATTTGGGAACAAGATTGAAGTATATGGAGGATACCGGTAGCGCCTGACTTACAAGTTCCTCCAGGTAAGGATCGGATGACCAAATTGAAGCAAACATCAAGTTTCCAGACTGTACTACTTGATCAAATCCATCTTGAATGGAAGCCATACTTCTCATCTTCAAAATTGGAAGGTCATTGAATCCCCTCAACCTGCTAGATGCCGATGCGTCTTTTACAAGAGCAGGATGAAAAACATTGTCGTGAAATCCATCCCAGTGAAGTATATCATGAGTCCTGTTCTTGCCAGATAATAGAATTGCAGCGGCTGTACTTGCGTTTTCAGGATTCTGTACAAACCCTACCGACGTGCTATCAGAGAAGGGGTCTCCTGTATTGTGCTTGCTTATTTCCTCAATCAGGCGATTTTCAAGATATTCTTCGACAGATGCTTCAACCAGAACAGTGGCGGGCCTTCTGAAGGGGGATCTTGAAAAATCAAGGAAAATATCTGCAATGGAAATCGCGCACTCGTCAAGTTTTGAATCCTCTGCCACCATGATAGAGAAGCCTTCACCTGACTCAGCCCGGATGGAACAGCAGTCACAACGATGCTTTAGTTTTGCGAGTTCCTCCATGGAGCCGGAAAAAAGTAAGTCCGATATCCTCTTTCTTTGCATGATGCTCATAGTTTTCGTCTGATCTGCGAACAATGAAACAACAAGGCCAGCTTTAAGCGCAGTCAAGGGATCTATTTCGTCCAGGAGCATCTTGACCGCAGTGAAGGCCCTGCTATCGGGTGAAACGACTAGAAGCTTTCTGGTATGCAGGGCCGGGACAAGCCTTTCGACAAGCGAAAGCACAGGGCACCACACATC
>JAKACH010000033.1 GCA_021821635.1 Thermoplasmata archaeon
CTGTCCTGAGCAACTACCTTGTTGACGATGTCCCATTCGGTTACAATGCCGCTTTTACCGTCTCCCTTGTGAACGATCAGAAATCCCTCGCGGTCATTTGCCATAAGTTTGGCACCTTGGCGGACTGTGAGATCGCCCTGAACCGTTACATTGACTTTTTTCATAATGTCCTGGGCATAGATGACCATGGACACAGATAGCAAATCACTATATAAAAAAGGCTGACGGGAAGCAGTCAAAATAACAAAGAAGACCTTCGATGGAGTATATAAGCGAGATCTCGAATTCTATCGTATGTTATTCCCGGCAATGATCTTGCAATGTGTCTTTTCCCCTATTCTGGAGATACTATTGTCCTGTCCACTTCTTGACCCATGTATTATATATATAGCAAGTATAGCTAGACAATATGGTATTCGGCATCTTCGCTGCTGGATTGCTGGCAATCGTTGCCTTCATTGTGTCATGGATTATTCTTTCGATTCCACTTTACCTTTCTGCCAAGGCACTCACAAACAGATCAACTCTCCTGGAAGCAATGGGAGCTTCATTCCTGATAGTACTTTTCTTCTTCCTGCTAAGCATTATAGGAATAATTGGAATTATAATCTGGATTTTCCTGACAATAGCTATTATCGCCGGCATATACAGGACATCATACCTGAAGGCGATCCTGATAGCTATAATTGCAATAGTGATTTACATAATAATTGCCGCGATTCTGGCGTTATTGCTCGGTATTACACTAATCGCAGCCACCGCTGCGTTTTTAACTATTCCTCTTATCCTGATACACTGAAACCGGATTTAGATAGGAGGCTCAGAATCAGGGTGTTATTTCCATTTTATGCGATGAATCCTCCTCGTAATCGAGGCTGACTTTAGATGTATCAATTTTCAATGATTTCAGCCATATTGCGCCAAGCAGTCCTATGAACCAGAGAACACCGTTGAACTCAATGTACTGAAGAAGGCCAAGGGAACTTGTGTACACAATTGACAGGGCATACGCAATCATTGGAACAACCCTCACGAGGCCGATTGATGACGCCCTCCATGACGTTGAAAACATCTCAGGCTCAAGCGTAGTTCGTGAAGCCCACGCGAATTCACTGAACATCATGCTTACAAAGAGGAGAGGATAGAAGTACAATATTGGGGCAGTTATGAAAAGTCCCTGACTCAGGAATGCAACTGCCAATATGGCAAGGAGAGATACAAACCCGCCTCCAAACGCAAACAGCGTATAATTTGATCTGTTCCTGTTTATCAGCAAGAGCGCAATAAAACCGGCAACTGAGGATCCTGCCATTCCCACTGCAACAATTACATTATCAGTGAAAGCGCCAGGGAATTCATACGGCCCTATTACATAGGTCATCAATCCAAAAGTCAGATACTGTGAGACCGCAAGCATCGACAGGATAGAGAATGCAGCAATTGAATTCGGCTTCTTCCTCTTTTGGCCCTCATTTTCTATAGTCAGCGATTTCAATGTCTGCTCCGACTGCTGGACTCTTCCATTGGATCTTTCCCACCTGAACGATTCCGGTATAGATACTCTTGCAAAGAATGCAATAATTATTATGCCGAAACCAAAAACAAGGATATCGTCCCTGCCCGGGAGGATATTAAATAGAAGAACAAGGTAGAAAAGCAAAGTTCCTATATTATTGAAATTTGGAATCAAAGTGAGGAATCTCCCTCTCCTTGATGGCGAAAAATCCTCAGCGACAACGGAGAGTGACGGTGGCTCTTCTCCTCCTGCCCCAAACTCAGCCATGGCAAGTCCTATTGCAAGCTCTGCAAAGTTTGTCGAAAAATAAACTGCGATTATCCCAAGACCGTATAGGATAAGTGTCATGAAAAATATCTTCTTCCTTCCGATTCTGTCGCTGAGATATCCCATGGCAACATTTCCCGCAAGAAGCGCCAGCGTAGGGATAATAAGCGAGAAAATCTTTGTGTCGAGCTCCGGGCTTGAAGATAATATCTCCCCGGCAGCCGCAAGTGGGCCTATCGATGCGACCACGCCCCACATCATATATCCAAGGGATGCTGAGGCTATGAGTGTTTTCTGAGGCCTTGTTATATGTTCCTCAGAACTCATCAATATCACCTGCACTCAGAACAAGCGACGTCTTTTCCATTTTAGTTATAGTACAATGTCTCATACTTTTCCCTCCGCCAGTATTATCTGGTTCAGGTTCGTCGGGTCGGCTTAAAGCCCTCTCAGCCCTTTACGAGCTCCCCGTTGGTGAGTATTATTGTTACTTACTTAAGTTTTTACATCATAAATTTGGAAATGAGCTTCCGTGCCGGATAAGCGTTCTTGGATCAAAAAAATGCTCTACTGCGAAACTTCCTCTTGCGGTTCGCTTTAATAATTTGATGCGATTACCTTGAAATGCGGCAGATCCCATTGCTTGCTGCAATACGCGGCTTGAGAAGCTTCTCATTTGGCTATATATCTTACCTAGTGCCGCTTTACCTCTATCATATAGGTTTCTCAATCGTTGAGGTAGGAATATATGCTCTGATCGCAACCATAGCGAGTTCCTTTCTCCTCCTCCTTTCCGGGTTTCTCGGAGATCTATACAGCAAGAGGAATACACTTATTCTCGTATCAATACTCCCTGGACTAGCGTTTCTCGCCTTTTTGCTTACGAGAAACTTTTACATTATATTTGCAACGGCGATCCTCGGCCTCTCTTTCAGTGCCATTGGTGGAGGGGCCGGAGGTGGTCCAGTTGCTCCTGTAATGAATGCCCTGGTCGCAGATATTGTTGAGAGGCAAAAGAGGACGCGAATATATTCTAACCTGATGATAATCTCGATAATAGGCGCAATTCTTGGAGGTTTTGTCGCATCCAGACTTGAGGTTTCTGTTGCTTCATATTACGCTTATCTCTTCCTGCTTGCGTTCCTGCTTACATTCATATCAATTTTCCTTATGCTGTTCCTTGAAGAGAAAGGAAGAGGTTCAGAGGATCCTCCCGCTGAAAGCAGGAAGAGGGGCGTCCTGCCTACAAAATCCGTCAGGAACATAGGATTAATCAGTCTTGCAGGAATGATGGGAAGCCTCGGTCTTGGCGTGGTTACTCCGCTGATGTCCATTTACTTCTCAATAATAGGCTTTACAGACTCTGAAATATCTGATATTTTCACGCTGTCATATCTTGCAGCAGGCATTGGCGTAGTATTTGCATCATTTTTTGAGCGCTCGTTTGGAAGCATAAATTCCGTCGTAGTGCTTCGCTTATTGGGATCCGGTCTCTTTGTTCTGATACCTTTTGTTTCGCCTCTCATTGCAGCGATCGTGTATATTTCAAGAACAGGTATCTATCAGATGGCTTTGCCAATCAGACAGAACTTCCAGATGTCCGTAATCATATCATCGGAAAGAGCAAGGGGCAATAGTCTTACGGGCATATCTCGCAGAATTCCATATGGGATTGCGACCACATTTGGAAGTTACCTTATGGCTCTTGGTGCATATGCGGTGATGTTTTCATTTGCCGGGCTGGTGTCTCTCCTGGATCCAATATTATACTACATATTCTTTTCAAAGATGAGCGCTGATGAGTCCGAAAATTGAACCTAAGGCTACAGGATCGCATACAGGTAAGTTATGATGAACGCCAGGATAACCACCATTGTACCATAAATGGCGTAATCTTTTACGGAGTAACCACCTGGTGACATAACGAGCAGGTTGGATTGATTTCCCCACGGTGTAATGAAGGTGCATGAGGCAGCCATTGCAACAACGACAATTGCTTTGAAGGGATCCGGAAACAGGAATGCAACTGGGCCCATTATAACGGCAGACGCAACGTTGCCTATGAGGTTCGCAAAAAATAGCGATATCAGGAAAAGCAACAAAATAGATCCAGCGGTGAATTCGGCAATATATGCCGTCATACCCGAAGAAACCAGTGCATCTCCTAATACGATATATGTGCCAATGAAAATGATGATAGGCCATTCGATGCTGTGGTACATGTCCTTCATGTCAAGAACCCTAGTGGCAAGGAGCACTATCACCGCAACAAGATATGCAAGCACAATGTTCACTCCGACACTCGCAAGGCCAACCGCTAGTGCTAGCGAGCCAAGTGATATTGCACCGTTACGGGTATTTACCATCTTAATATCCCTCTGATGCAGCGGCGCCAGAGATTCAAGGCTCATGAACTCGGCAATGTCCTTTTCATGCCCCGAGACAAGGAGAACGTCGCCCGACTCGATAGTGAGTGTCCTGAGCCGGCCGAATATCTTCTTTCCATATGCGGATATTCCAAGGATTGCGATGTTGTATCTCAAGGCAGAAATCATGTTGCTTATTGTCGTACCCACGAGTTTGGAATCAGGCATGATAAAGACCTCAGTAAGCTTGGATTCCTGATCGAAGAACTGTGTAGGTGCTATGTTCACACCCTTGATCCCGGATAGGATAGTGATTGTCTCAGGCCTCACTCTCACTATAATAATGTCTCCCTTCTTGAGAACCCTGTTCTTCTTTCCTATTCTCCCCGGATATACGCCTACTATACGAACGTTATAAGATGCTTCAACTTCCCCAACTGTCTTGCCAATAATTTCGCCTCCCTCCTGCAGGCTTGCCTCCGTAAGATACTCTCCTGTTTTGAATTCGTCCAGTGAAGTGACGGGCTTAACCCTTTCCGGCAGGAGGCGACTCAAGAGTATGATTAGCGGAATCGAGACAAGAACAATTATCAAACCTGGCATTGAAAAAGTAAAGAAAGGAAGGTACGTTCCGTACCTCTGATACCAGAGGCCGTAAAGAATGAGATTCGAAGAAGTGCTCGCAACAGTGTACCTGCCACCCAGCACTGCAATGAAGGCAAACGGCATGAGATATTTTGTTGGTGAATGCTTGAGCTTCTCCGAGATCACATATGCAATTGGAATCATCATAAGCGTGAGCGCCACATCGCTCATGAAGCCGGATAGAAGCCCGATAGAAAGGAATAGGATGGTCAGCACAACATATTCATTCTTGAATTTCCGGGTGAGCATTTCACCCAATTTTTCCATCAACCCCGATCCAGAGATTGTCTTGCTCATTATCATGACGAGGGCAAGAATGAAAACCGGAATAGAAGCGAATTCTGCCATGGCGAGAGTGGGCGTCACGATGCCAAGCACCACAAGAACAATGACAGTGCCTATACCAATTATATCATATCTTAAGCGGTTGCTAATAAGGAGTACAGTGGAAACCACAAATATGACTAATACCTCTATAAGTTTCAGCATCTATCCATATTCCTGAAGGATAACGCTTCAATTATCTTGCCGTTAATTAAACTGTTGCTGAAATGCTCAAGCCTAAGTGAAAGAAAAGCCGTTTTCCCTGAGTAATCAGGAAGCCACAAGCAGTCTACCTCGTCCGTATCTAATAAGTGCGATCATGACAGCCGCGTAAATCAGTGCAGGCGAAAATATAATCAGAGCCGAAAGGAAGCCAAAATATTCGAATATGTATCCTCCCGATATGCTTCCTGCAATAAAACCTATGCCGAACAGCGACTCGTAATATAGGACCCCATATGATGACGAGGAGCTTCTTGAGATATAGGAAAGGATCTTTGAAAATGCAACTGCTGCTCCTATACCTGCAAACGCAAAAAGAATTGCTATCATAACAATCGAGTGAAAGGCAAAAACCAGTAATGGAACGCCAAGCAGGAGAGCCGAAATTATGGAGTATTTGTGCCACTCCTCTGATTTTGTCCTTGAAAGGACGATGAAAGATACCGCCGAAAAAAACGCTGGGATAGATCCAATCACACCTATTATCACATATGGTGTTTGCAATATTCTCAGATAAGGTATTATCACGTAAAAGAGAAATCCAGGTGATAATCCGCCAAACAGCATAGGCAGGACTAGTGCTAAGGATATCCCTGATTTACGCAGGTTTTCCGCTTTCCTTGCGCCAATTCCACCGACTGGAAGAAAAGCTACGGCAGCAGCAAAGAAAATTATTGTTACTATGAAGAGAGGCACGAATCCTGAGAATTGAAGAACCAATCCTGCAATCAATGGTGCAACGAGATTCGGGATGCCCCATGCGGTAGAGTATCTCTCTGCCAGGTTGTCGGCATCAGTTGATCCGATGCCTAGCTCAACTGATACATAGAAGAGCGCGCCTAATATGTCTGCCAATACTACAAGAAGAATGAACAGGTAGTTGCTGATGAATAGAAACATCAACGAAACCGGAACCATCAGTAGAATGGAAAGGCGAAGTGCTATGAGTAACTGCTTGCCCGTTTTCCTAAGCAGTAAGTATGCAAATATTATGAACGGTATTCCTACAAATATGCCGAGAAAACCGATAAAACCTGAGCTATAATGAAGGTGATCCGCGTAAAGCGGGAAGGAAAATGTTAGTGCAAAGAAGCCCATAGAGAACAGAGCACTTACTGCACTGACTAGCAGTGGGCTGTTGAACTGTCTGTCCACTTCCCGACATCCTTACAGTTCAGATAATGCTTTGTTCACCAGCCTTTAGGATTACTTGTAAAACAGGCATTTTCTCAGAAAAGTCGTCCAAAGGAAAACTAAATAGACAATAATTCATCTCTGGATGAAGGCGTAAATATGGGTTCATCAAATCCTGATATCAGGAATGAGGTAGACGAGAGCAGGGGCGTACTCAAGAAACTTCAGCTCCTCATACCAGGTTTTCGGGGTTACAGACAGCTCGAGGATCTCAGGGTGGCTGATGCTCTTCTCAGAAAACAGGTCTCATCGTATCTGGAAAACTCACTGTCAAAACTGCATGACTTCAGATCTGCACTCGCCACAAGTGGCAACTATCAATATTTGATCCAGGTATCTTCCGAAGTATCGCGCCTCCAGCAGTTCCAGGGTGAACTTCTTCACTCCGAGCAGGGTTATTCCGGTATTTCGCCTGCAATAAGAATTGACATGCAGAAATTAAACGCGCTTTATGAATATGATTATACCTTTCTGCAGGGAGCATCTGACATGTTAAGATTATCCGATATGTCCTCCCTGGATCTTTCATCGCAGCAAGATGTATCAAAGAGGCTATCGGATCTTGATGCAGCAGTGAAGACAATGAAGACTGCATGGGAACAGCGGTTGCTTAAGGTTGAAGACATAAAACTTAATCCTGGAGGTGGAACTTAATGTTTGGCAAAAAATCAAGCAAGGTACCCTATTCTGGCGGAAGCGTCGTTGGATCGATAACGATAGCATGGGAGACGCAGTTCAAACAGGACAACGTAATGTGGAAGGTCCCCAGGCTGATCAGGCTTAACGACAACATTGTTGTCAGGGAAGATGAAATTGCTGTCTTCTTCCGGGATGGAAAGGTCCTTACATACTTTGACCAGCCAAACAGGTATGCGCTCACTGATTTCAATGCGCCGGTTGTCGGGAAGCTTCTCAAGTTTTTCTCCGGGGTGCAGCAGCAGGCCGAGGTTTATTATCTGCAGCGCAGGTTCCTAGACGGCAAATTCGGAAGCCAGGAGCCGTATCAGTTTGCAGACCCGACCTTCGGTGTGGTCAATCTGAGGGTGTTTGGAAACTATAGATGGCGAATATCCGATCCTGCCAACTTCATAACGCAGTTCGTAGGTACATTCAATGCCGAGACATCGCAAGATGTGGAGGACAGGTTGAGAGAACAGGTCGTCGTCCTTCTGTACACTGCCCTGGGCCAGATGAAGGAAAAAGGGCTCAAGGTTACTGATCTCGCGGCCAACCTGACCACGATCGAGCAGGTGGTCCTCGGGCTGGCGCCGGACCACTTCCGCCAGTATGGCGTTGAGATTAACAAGATCCAGGGAATCAACATATCCCTTCCGGATGAGGTTCAGAAGGCTATCGATACAAGGTCCGATATGTCGGTGCTTGGTGTCAACTATATCCAGTACCAGGCAGGTCAGGCAATGGTCGATGCCGCCAAGAATCCCACGGGAGTTGCCGGTGCGGGTGCCGGGCTTGGCATAGGCCTCGGCGCAGGCGCTGGAATGGGTTACGGCATGTCAGGTCAGATGATGTCAGGAATGCAGCAGCAGCCAACCAAGGCATGCCCTAAATGCGGATCTATGGTTCCAGCCAATGCCGCTTTCTGCCCGAACTGCGGTGCTCCGATGTCACCCGCCACTGTGCCTTGCCCGAAATGCGGTACGCAGGTTCCTGCGGGAACCAAGTTCTGTCCGAATTGTGGATACAATATGTCCCAGCCTGCGACCAAGAAATGCCCTTCATGCGGCACGGAAGTTTCTTCTAATGCCAAGTTCTGCCCGAACTGCGGCAAGCAGCTATAGGTGTTAAAAATGTATTGTAATAAATGCGGAGCAAGCATACCTGACGACTCACTGTTCTGTCCGAAGTGCGGAGCGAAACAGTCGGCAGCGGCAGGCGGTGTACAGTCAACTTCAGCCACACAGCCAAAGGAAAACGTTATTGCGGCATCCGGAGTCACGGAGCTCAAATGTCCTGGCTGCGGAGCTCCTATAAAGCCCCAGATTGGGGAAATGCTGATAACATGCGAGTACTGCGGTGCAAGCATATCTCTGGCAAACGAGGGCTGGAAGAGTATAGAATCAAACACAATGCTTCCTCTAAGTATTGAGAGCGAGGATAGGGTACTGCAGATCATAAAGGACTACATGGATCGTGGATTGCTCCACCGGCATATGGAGGAGAAATCTAAAAACGAGGGGGTGTACCTTAGCATCGTTCCTTACTGGATTGTACCCGTATCTGCGAGAACAAAATACACGGCGGTGGATGCCGGGGCCGAGATAGGAAAGGTGGCAGGCACGGCAATTCTTGCTGGCATCCTGGGGGGCGCTATGGGAGGCGGAGGACGGGGAGGCTTTGGATCCGGACTCCTGGATGGCACACTGATGGGAGGAGTAATGATGGGGGGATTCGGCGGAGGAAGCGGTGGCTCCATACGTGCATATTCCCTCGACCAGAATTACAACTATCCCGTGGTTGCAGTAAAGGGCTTGCTGGACTATCAGCCGAGGAACTATGCCTTCAACCTGCAGGATCGAATTGTATTTGATGCATCGAAACTGCCCAAAGGCGTAAAGGTTCTTAACGGAGACGTAGGCGAGGATTCCGCTAAGTATGAAGCAAAGACGAATGTAGACCAGATTCAGTCTCAAAAAGTTCACCAGCAGCATCATTCTGTCAGGAGCATGACAACTGAAGTGGATATCACCGATCCAGAGCTGCTTCACGTTCCGGTATGGTTCGCCAAGTTTGACTCATCAGGCAAGAAAGTAATTCTAGTGATCGATGGTCATTCCGGAAAACTGATCAACAGCTTCGGACTGGACTAAAGATCATTTCCAGATTTCTTATCTTCCTTCAACGCGAACTGATGCCTGTTTCTGAAGCCGCTGAGTACTAGAAGGAAAGCGAGGATCATGAACATGAAATACTGCTTGGAAAGCTTTTTCCCATTTGTTACCGGCTCTATAGAGCATGAGATTTTCATCTGATCCCTTCTTATAGGGATACGATTATCAATGAATGAACATAACCACTCACATATCAGGATATATGTATTTTCTGGCCAAGCAGGCTGAGTGCTATAAGGACGCCAAACACAATGAAGCCTGCACCAAGCACGAAGTAAATGGTTCCGAGAATTAGGATCCCTATCGAATAGTTCAGCGAACTCGCCTCATATGCGGAAGTCGCAAGCCTGAAAAGATAAATGGAGGCAGAGAGCGTTATAACAACGAGCGCAAGCTTGATAATGTCTCTTACAAATGATTCTGGAAACTCCATGTGTTACAATAAAACAATTCAGATATAATTTTATGCTTTAGTTCAGTTAGAAGTTCAAGCCTCTTTGGGAGTACCTGAGAATTTTCTCGCAACAAAGGAAAAAAACCTGGAAGTCCTGGAGCACGCGAAGAAGATTCCGCCCCAGCATGAGACGAGGATCATGAAGAACAGCATCTTGAAGCGCGCCTGGCCACTTGCCAAAAATATTGATAGTACACTAATCACCAATGCAATGAGAACAAGCTTGTTTATTCCGGGCACCGGCATATTACGAACGGATTTACGCTTCTGGAAACCGGTTCCCAGACATCTTGGGCAGATTACGTAGTCTCCTTCAGGAATGATCTTTCTTCCACCACATTCTTCGCATATCTTTCTCAAACACCACACCATGTGAAATGAAGCATATAACACTACCTAATTTTACTTCCTGTTACAGATTTATCTTCCATGACAGGACAAATCATGGTAGCTTGATTTTCTTTGCCTTCCACTCCAAGGCAATCTGGTGATTCTTTCCTTCGTATTCGGAGGCGAGTCTTTTGACTTGATCAAGAGACAAAGTTTCCTTTACAGATATGGAGCCTTCAGTTTCCTCCGCAATCCCAATGCGCAAAAGCGCTGCTATCTTTGTATCGTCGAAGAGTGGTTTGCTTAGCTTCCTTGTTCTCTTTCTCTCCATATTGAAGACAACAGATCTCAGAATTCTACCGGCAACAAAATCCTCGTAAATCGGATCACTGGTGAAAGAAAGAAACTCATTCCTGACCGATGAGATCAGGCTTGCCGCTTCAAGTCTATCGTGATGAGAGAATGCTCGAGGATTGCATGCAAGAAATCCCACTGACAATGCAGCTTCGCCCGATATCCGAAAAAGCGGGAAAACTATCCCTTCCGAGAAAGAAGGCTGGAGACTGTCAAGCAACGATTCCGGATCACTCAGTGGCCTTCCTTCAACCATTTCCATCAGGCTGGATGGCATAAAATCATCTGGAATTCCCGCTTCGTTCTTCAGCTTGAATACAACTTCATCCACCTTCGCTGCACTCTTGCCGTTTTCAGCAAGTTCTCGGGTTATAGCGTATATCGTAAGCTTGATCAGGTCCTCTCTTGTGATTTGATCAGGGATGGCCTGTCCTGGCAAAGTTGAAAAAGGAAGTGAACCGGGATCATAGATCCTGAGGCCGGAATGATTGTTGATCCTAATGCCGGGAAGGACACTCAATATCCGAGCCTCTGCAATGCCGGTCATGATTTTTAACTGAGCGGTCGACAAAGGAGCAACAACATAGGGTTTGCGCGATCCATCAACAAGGGAATAGGTTTCTCCACTGTCCAGTATATCCGGCAATTCATGAACGCTCGCAAAGTATCCGGCAAGTAGAGTTTTTTCTGCCATCGCTTCATTCGACAAAAGTCAGCCAGTGCCTGTATTTCGAATCCTTGCCTCGAACTACCTTGAAATATCTATCTTTGACGGTCTCGGCGATACTTCCTTTCTTTGCAGATGACAACTTATAGCCGCTTATTTCTGAAATCGGGGTGATCTCTGCTGCTGTTCCAGCAAAGAAGGCTTCATCTGATGTGAGCAACTCGCTCAGGCCAACCCTTTTCTCTATGACGGGATTTTCATGCTCAAACATCCTGATAACAGAATCTCTTGTTATTCCGGCAAGAATTGGACTCTCAAGTGAAGGAGTATATATTCTTCCGTCCTTGACAGAGAATATGTTTTCTCCAGGGCCTTCAGCAACGAAGCCCGACTTGTCAAGCAGCACAGCCTCATTGTAGCCGTCCATTTTTGCGTCATGTGACGAAAGATAAGAGCTGAGGTACTGTCCTGTCCCCTTCGCCATCGAGGGTATAGCAGTTGAGTCGATCTTCCTCCATGGTGATATCTTGACTCTTATTCCATCCTCTGATTTTCCCAAATAGAGGTCCAGCTTTGTCGTAATTATCGCAACCGATATCCTGGGCTCGTTTGGATGAAGACCAAGCCTGCTGTTAGCATAAAAGGCAAGCGGGCGGATATAACTGTCTGTGTTCTTATTCTTGACAATCATTGAGATTATTGCCTCCCTGATCTGATCCGGAGTGTAACCAAGATCCATCCTGTATATATTTGCGGACTGGAAAAACCTCTTGACATGATCGTCAAGCCTGAAAATGGCGACACCATCATCAGTCTGGTAGGATCTAATTCCCTCGAATATCCCAGTGCCGTAGTGGAGCGCATGTGTAAGTATACTTACATTGGCTTTTTCAAACTCAATAGTTTTCCCATCCATCCAGACAAATTCAGGTTTGTATGCCATATTCCTATATTGCCATAGCAGTTAAAAATGTGTTGTCTACGTATATTCGTAATTTTCTAATATATAAGGGCAAATCCGAATAATATGTCTGACTTTACCACACCTTAGCTTTGGGAATGAAATAACACGGAGGAGAGCTTTTTTCATAGGTTCTGAGGTCATTTTGCATCTGGCTATCGGGTATACTCGCATTCCAGGTGTGAACATTGGCAGGAAAATATAGATCTTTGAAGCCAGAATGGAAGTATCATAACGTAAATTTAAATACCTCTTTATATATTAGTTGTCTGACGGTTTGAATGGTAGGAGACAGGTTCAACTATTATCTGAAAATGATACTCAATGCTTCCATGGATGAATATTCTGCGATATCTGAGCAACTTGAGAATGATACCATGATCTCTGTGGACGAAGCCGAAGAACTGGAGCACCTCATCGCCAGGTACATGCAGGCAAATAACTACAAGCTGGGTGTCAGGATCATAAATTCTGTGACAGGCAACGAGGAACTTCCTCCTAAAACGTTCGTTGATAATTTCGGGGACACCGCAGACTACCTGGGCGAGGAGGAACAGTACGGCATTACCTGGAAAACGTATGCACCAAAGCGCGGTTTCATCATGAGCCCCGTAAAAAAATGGTATTACAATGAAAGGATCTCACAGTTACTGTCTAAAGCTCTTATTGACGTGATACCAGGCAGGTTCGTATCATACTTTGATACGCCTCCATGGGTTCTTGGCACAGTCATGGCACCCGGATCAAGGTACCTGGCTCTTTCTGAGTTGGTGGAGCTAGCTATAGCACGAGGCGTATTGGCAAACTGGGATGCGCTCGTCCTGATGGGCATTCCTGCAGATTACGTGAAGGCAATAAAATCGACCAATGTGGGATTCCAGAAGGATTCATCGAACTGAAAACATCACTTTCATGCTATAGTTAATTATTTCAGTCCTTCCGCACTCTCCTATTATGAAATATGAAGGAGTAATAACGCCAATGCTTACGCCGTTCAAGCTGGACGGTTCAGTCGATCTGGATGGTACAGATCGGCTCGTGGACTACCTAAAGGGCATCGGTGTATCAGGGCTTTTCCCGCTGGGATCGACAGGTCTTTTTCCATACCTGTTCTCCGAGGAGCGCGTCAATTACCTGCAGCATGTAAATGACATAAAGGGTGATCTGAAGGTATTCGCAGGTATCGGATCTTCAAATACGGAGGAATGCGTCAAATTCGGCAGGAATGCAGCCGATATCGGTTGCGATATTCTCGTTCTCATGCCGACCTATTACATTCATCCTTCTCATGATGAGATATACAGGCACTTTTCCATCGTTCTGGATAAGGTCGACAGGGATTTCTTCATATACAATATACCTCAGCTTTCAGGTGAGTTCATTCCCATCGATGTTATAGCTAAATTGAAGGAAGAGTATTCGCATGTTGTTGGTGTCAAGGAATCATCAGGCGACATGCGCTACTTCTCTAAGCTCCTTCCTCTGTCCGGAAAGAATTTTTCAATATTCAACGGACAGGATGATCTCCTGTTACCGTCGCTGGCACTTGGCGCAGACGGTGGAGTCTGCGGCCTGTCGAACTTTAATCCGCTGATAGTGAAAGTGTATCAGAAATACAGGAACGGTGAGATGCAGAAGGCCCAGGAAACACAGATGAAGGTCAACAGTCTTATGAGGGCCATAAATGCGTCAAATTTCCCAAGCGGCTACTACCATGCATTTTACCATACCATGGGTATTCAGGGCGGATACCGCGCACCTATGCTTGAACCCTCCGATCAAGCGAAAAGGACAATCGAGCAGGCTCTCATAGAATCGTGAAAAATATAAATAGCGACTTGACCTTACCGAATGCCTTAATGAAGGAGGATTAATCATGGATAAAAATACGTATGTAAAATTCGAGACTCCCGATGGTTTACAGAAATCTCTTCTGGATCTTGTTGAAAACTCTTACAGGAATGGGAAGATAAAGAAAGGAACCAACGAAGTGATAAAGTCTATTGAGAGAGGGGAAAGCAAGATTGTTGTGATATCGGAGGATGTGAATCCACCCGAGGTTGTTTACTATCTGCCAATGCTCTGCGATGAGCGTAAGGTACCATTTGCCTATGTAAAGAGCAGGTCTGACCTGGGCAAGCGTGTTGGAATCGCTTCTGCAGCTTCCATCTCAATCACAGACTTTGGAAAGAGCGAAGATCTTTACAAGAAGATCACAGAAGAAATCGCGAATATCAAGAAGTGAGTACAATGGCAGATGATGCAACTCCCGCAGAAGTTCTTGAACTGATGGGCCGGACAGGCATGGCTGGAGAGGCAACCACGGTCAAGGTTCGCGTTCTTTCAGGACGTGATCAGGGCAGGATCATTGCAAGAAACGTTCTTGGACCCGTAAGGATCGGGGACGTTGTAATGCTGAGGGAAACTGCAAGAGAAGCAAAGAAACTATCAATCAGGTGATTTTATGCAACTAAGAAACTGTACATTCTGCGGAACACAGATAGAACCGGGCACCGGCGTCATGTATATCAGGAGAGACGGTGCGTACCTCTTTTTCTGCAGCCGAAAATGCAGGGTGAACATGCTGCATCTTCACAGGATACCCAGGAAGATCCGGTGGACCAACGACTTCAGAAATATCAAGAACATGAAGCACAAGACTGCCAAGAACCCGTGATTTTATGGAACGAACTCTTGTATTGATCAAACCGGATGGTATAAAGAGAAGGCTTTCCGGCGAAATTATCTCCAGATTTGAGCGCAAGGGTCTCAGGATTCTGGGGATTAAGATGCTCAAACTCGACCGGAAGAAGGCAGAGGCTCATTATGCAGTGCATAAAGACAAGCCTTTCTTCAATGAGCTTGTAACATACATCACATCGGACCCAATAATAGCAGTTGTCCTTGAGGGGAGATCAGTTATTTCCGTGGTTAGGGGGCTTGCTGGATCAACAGATGGGTCGAAGGCAGTTCCTGGAACTATAAGGGGCGACTATGCAAACAGCATACAGATGAACATTGTTCATGCTTCCGATTCCCAGGAATCATACGAGAAGGAAGTAGCTATATTTTTCAACCCGAAAGAAATACATCCATTTGAGTATGGAGATGAAGGCCTAATTTGACGGCATCAAGATGGAAAACAGACCTCTCAGGCAGCCAATCATCTGCGTTCTTGGTCATGTTGACCATGGAAAAACATCATTTTTAGACGCTATCAGGGGAACAACAGTTGCAGCTTCCGAGGCCGGAGGCATTACGCAGCGCATCGGTGCAACGGATATCCCTATGTCAAGACTGGAGAGAACAGCTAAGGTCTTTCCAGCCATGAGCAAACTCAGGGTTCCGGGTCTCCTTTTTGTCGACACTCCCGGACATGTTGCATTCGCCAACATGAGGGCAAGGGGCGGTGCACTTGCAGACATAGCCATTCTGGTAATAGACATGAACGAAGGGATTATGCCACAGACCGTTGAGTCCATAAATACGCTGAAGAAGTTCAAGACTCCTTTTATCATAGTGGCAAACAAGATAGATCTTGTTCCCTATGCAATCGAGGTAAAGAATACAACATTCAGCGAGTTCATCAAGGCACAAAGGCAGGAATACCTAGATGAATTTGACAAGCGATTCTACAAGCTTGTAGGTCAGCTTTACGATGCAGGCTTCAATGCCGACAGGTATGACCGCATTACCGATTTCGCCAAAACAGTGGCAATTGTTCCGGTCAGCGCAAAGAGCAGGGTGGGCATTCTGGATGCAACCTTCGTTATAACGGGTCTTGCACAGAGGTTCCTCGAAAGCGAGATAACGCTGAAGGAGGATGCTCAGGCTCGGGGCACCATCATCGAAGTCAAGAAGGAAGAGTCCATCGGCACCATGCTGGATCTTGTTCTTTATCAGGGGAAGTTCAAGCGAACAGGCAGGATTGCCCTTAATACAAAAAACGGACCCGCAGTTACAAGAATCAAGGCGATATTTGTGAACAGGAGCAACAGGGGCAAGGATCTGGAGGAGAGGGACAGGATATCCGCTGCAGCTGCAATCAGGCTTCTCATAACGGATAAGCTTGACGTGATTCCCGGATCGCCTATCATCGGAATCCAGGGCGAAGGGGAAATAGAAAAGGCCTTTCAGGACATACTTGCGGAATCGCAGCCTCACATCGAGACAACCGCAGAAGGTATCACGATCAAGGCTGACGCTCTGGGATCACTTGAAGCATTCGCTTATGAGGTACAGGAAAAAGGTATCAAGATAAGATCAGCAAGCATCGGCGACATATCGAAAAAGGATCTTATCAC
>JAKACH010000002.1 GCA_021821635.1 Thermoplasmata archaeon
CTAAGAATACCTTTCAAATATAACTACAATTCCAGCAGACAGAACACGCATTCAAGCGTGACTTATTAATTTTTGTATACCCTGAATTTTACTGAAAAAAGTACTCCTTCTGCAGAAGCAGAAAAATTCCTAGGAGAATTGAAACTCACAGGGCAATTTCTTTGTAAAAGGTACTGGAATAAGCAAGTGAACATTGCTTAAGGATCAAGATCTATCTCATTACTTTCAGATTCAAGGTTCATGCCTGCAGAAATATGCACTACTTGAAATCAGATCTTGGAAAGACCTGGGTACCTAATTATCCCTTAAGTATTTCGTCCGCCATGGAGAGAGGAGGCTCTCTTACTCCTCTGTTGCTGATATCCTAAATTAGGGTGAAATATTTGTTATGTTTCTTTATAATAGGATATAAGCCAGATATTTCACTTTAGTTTGCCTCATTTTCATTTATGCTATGGCAAATATGACAGATTCCTTCTCGACACAATCTCTCGTGAGAAAGAAGTAGAGACCGTCAAGGAATATTGAAATTTATCTGGAATCTCCTTGTCTTTTAAAGCGTCAACTCAGTTATTGCAGATATTGTGGATCTGGAATGTTGTCTGCATGAGATCAGCCAAGTTACGTGTGGATATTCCCTTAGAGTACAGAGCAAGTATCAGTTCAACTATACGTATTTTTCGCGAGTAATCAATCTCTTTCCAGATTCATTGATATCATTCATCTCTCCCAGAATTGTCTTCATGGATCTGTTATTTATCCATTTTTCTAGTTCTGGTTTTTCGAGAGGAGTACATCGCTTTCCGTATTCCTGAAATTCTCAATGAATTCCTCTACAGTTTTTTTGCCACTTCCGTTACAATTTTATCAATGTCTTCCATGTATCCTTGCCTTCTTGGTCGTCTTCAAGGAGATATCCTTTTTCTTTTCATGAATTTTCTATTCATGATTTATATTTACACATATTTCTGTACACTTCTATCTCAGAGGAATGCTATAGACGAAAGTAACAAACATAAAAGTAATGCTTCATTTCAGCATTATCATGAATAACGGCTGGGTAGCTTAATATCTATTTACAAATAATAAAATTAAATTAAAAAATATTGGAGGATTATTTGGATCCTCTCTTCTTCATCATTAGCCCAACTGCTGTACCTACGATTGCCAATGCCACAACTACACCTACAATTAAGTATAGATCTGTGCTTGAAAGTCCCGATGATGGTGTTTTTGTTGCAGTCTTTGAGAAACTAAGAGATACAGATACTATTTTTCCATTCACTGAGAATGTTCCACTCGATGCATGATATGACTGGTTCATTGAACTAACCGTGTATGAGTAAGACCCGTTTGTCAAGCTCACTGTGTAAGTTGAGAGTGTAATAGGACCAGATGAAGGCATAGAGGACATGTTGAGATACCATGTAGTTCCAGATGGTAAACCTGTTTCTGCAAAGCTGACAGTAAACGTGTCACTACTTAGGTATTGCGTTGATGTTGGTGCAGTTACATTGTCTGCCTGCAGTGTGACTGCTGTTTGAGCCAGGGCGATTCCAGTCATGCTTGAACCTGTAGCAATTGTGATTGCTGTCTGCGAGAGAACTATTCCGTCAAAGGCTGCACCGGTACCTATTGATACTCCACTTGCAACCTGCCAGAATATGTTGCTAGCCTGGGCACCACCGCTCATGACGATATGCGCTCCATTACCAAATGTAAGCCCGCCTGAAATCTGGAAGATCCAGACAGAACTTGAGTTACCGGTCAGCGTAACGCTTGTTGATATAGATACGCCAGTTCCCCACTTGTAAAGACCGGGCACAAGGGTCATACCATTTATGTTTCCTGCTCCAAGGTTCACATAATTGGGGTTGACTCTACCTGCAGCATTAGTATATGCGGTCTGCATATCACTCACCGCGGTTGTCAGATCAGAAGGCGTGGGAGATGCATATGTGGCTGCATATACTCTACCGTTAACCATTGAAGATGTGGAAAACTGTCCTGATGAATTCATTATCAATGAGAAACCGGTTATATACGTGCTGCCGGCAGGGCTAACTCCTATGTTACCAACAATAGATGTTGTTCCAGTTGTGGAAATCCCTGTTTTTGCCAGGATCGTGAACTGTCCAGCCGTTCCAAGGTTAACTGGTGATATCACTACTGGTGCAAGTTTTGTAAATGTTATTGCCTGACTTACTGCTGATCCACTAACAGTTACAGAGCCTGAAGATGGCGATGAACTGAACCCTGACAAATTGGCAACCGTGTAAGTATGTGTGCCGTTTGCAACCTGGAAGACAATTACGCTTGTGGTTGAAATTCCATATGTTCCGTCAAATGAGACATTCCACTGCAGTCCCGTAGTCAAGCCAGTTTCTTTGAACGAAACATTATAAAGCCCGCCAGAGACAGCCGGAGTGGCTGTAGTGCCGGAATTACCAGAGCTTGGCGACAGATTGAAAACGAGCAGACTCGACGACAGTACAAGTACAATAGATACAAAAATGGCCAATACAAACTTCTCTTTATTATCCATAGTTAGTTAACCTCCGATGCTATATAACGGGCAAAGAACCTATATGCTATTATATAAAGACAGAAGAAGAGTTAAAAGGGAGACTATTCAATAAGAGTATATACAGAGTTAACCTTTTAATCACTACACCGTTTTGATGTAACCTGAAATTATCAGTTTATTGATAAGACGGTGTTTGTGAGGCAAATCAGTGGTGCCTATATTTAGCTCAAAAATATAGAATATTCAGGATATTCGGAAGAAGATTATTAAGTGGTTCTAACAAGAGGTATCCCATTGAATTTGATTAGGATAGCGGATCTGCAGCACATCCTTAATTGTCGCAGGAAAAAGAAAGCGATGAGAGTTTGGTTCTTATAAAACAAACCCTTATTGAAAGATCGGAGAATCTACTTAATTTTAGCTGAAAAAAGAGCATGAGAGAAAATTATACGTAGCAGAACAGAAACAAGTCGAGAGATGATCCTAATTACTAACTTAGATAATCTGGGTATTCATGGTAAAGGCTTAATATTCAACATAGGCGTAAAGTATACGGGATTATAATTGTAAAGATTATATAAGTTCCATGAGAAAAAATTTAAGAGAAAATATTGCTTCTTCCAACGTCTTATGCCAAATTTTGATTAACTTTTAATGTTAATCTCGTTTTTCAATAATAAAGCGAAGGTTTTTCGAAAACTTCGAGTATTATTAATACACAACACTTTAATAAGTGCTTTACACTGGTTACTTGGTAGTGCGAACCATGATAGCGTATGCAAAATAAATTGTTCGGTCTTACAGGTCATAAGCTGCTGGCGATTTCCAATGGCAACCTTGAGCTGAACGAATATGTCTGGGAGATGTATCCTAACAATAAACCTTCGGGAAGCAAGGATTTAGGCAAGTACAAAGAACTTAAATTTGTATCAAAAGAGGATTCACAAACACTTCTTGTATTTTCTGCTCCCAAAACTTTAGATATTGTGAAGACCATTGCAATTGCTGCCGTGACACGGGACACAAGTAAGTCGAACTATGCATGTGTCTTAGCAAGTCCTTGTGGATACAAGGAGAGGCTGCTGGCCAAATCTCTCTTGGTTTATCTTATCTTAAGCATAAATTATGTTATGATAGACGGAACTGTCAAAAAAATTAGGAATGAGAATTATTTTACTAATATCGAGCAAGAGTCCGGAACTCATGCTAGAAAGAGAGAGAAAATGGAAATAATGAAGGACGTGCTTAACTTCATACGCCAAAAGGATGGTGCAAGTATAACCAACATAATTACCAAATGCAATTTGAACTATACCTCCGCTCTTAAGATTTTAGATAGATTGATTGAGAAGGACTATCTGGAAATTGAGATAGCAGGAATCAAAAACATCTATGTTATGACAGATAAAGCTAGATCTTTCCTGGAAACAGTACCCTACTATGAGATTTAATTATGGAAAGATGGAAATGAATTTTGAATGATATCTGGCCCACCCTCCTTTTCTTTAGTTCAGGAGTTTCTTATTCTACTTGCTCTGATACTGCTCCCGGTTGCGGCATACTTGCTTAATTTAAAAGTAACAAGACACATTGATCTCATTTCTAAACGGCTTGGTGCTATACAAAAAACCAAACTACTAGAACTTGCACGTGAACTCTTAATGTTCTTTGGCTCCAGCAAAGCAAGCGACTCCGTTACGCGGATGTTAAATAGCATAAAAGAAAATGGAAATGAAGATGATTTTGAATCAGCTGCAGCCGAGGCAATTCCAGACATTGAACAGCTTCACAGATCGCTCTCTGAAGTGCTTGATCCAACCATAAGTGTTTCCAAGATCCGGGCAGATAAAAAATACATCCTGTTGCTTGTGTTAATGGATGGAGTCTTTCTCTCTTCTATAATTATTTTAATTTTTCTTAATAATCAAAATTTCGAAGTGGGTTACATCTATCTCATCATAGAATATCTAGACCTTGCATGGGCAATAGTTATTTCCTTTGTGTTCAAGATTATTTCATCGCAGGTGTCCAACCTAGAAGAAAGTAAACTTTCTTCAATAATCCCAAATTATTAATATTTTATTTACAATTGATAGTGACTTTTGGAATCTAAAAGGAGAATTCAACCTGATTTGTACCATGCAAAAGAAAAAGCAAATAGGCATGATTTGATTTCATTCCGTTGCACATATGGTATTGGAAAACTTTTCTGCATCCTTAAGGGAAACAATCAGGAAGATAACAAAATCCAGCTACGTAGATCAGGAGACTATAAAAGAGGTGGTCAGGGATCTGCAGAGAATTTTGCTCAAGGCAGACGTGAACGTAAAGCTAGCCCTTAATCTTTCCAAGACTGTAGAGGAGAGATCGACACAGGAAAAACCTCCCAGCGGTATGGCCCCGCAGGATTTCATCGTGAAGATAATTTATGAGGAGCTTCTGAAGATTATGGGGGTGGAATCCAACCTGACGCTCGCCCCCCAGACAATTATGCTTGTTGGCCTTTATGGGCAAGGAAAAACAACTTCTGCGGGGAAGCTAGCCAAGTTTTTCATGAGAAAAGGTCTCTCCGTTGGCTTGATCGCTGCTGACGTGCATCGCCCGGCAGCTATGGAACAGCTTGAACAGATTTCAAAGCAGGTAAAGTCTGGATTTTATGGTGACAAGTCGCTTAAAGATCCAGTAAAGATTGTAACCAGGGGGCTCGAAGCACTCGATTCTTTCCAGATAAAGATAATTGATACCAGCGGAAGGGATTCACTAGACAAGGAACTTCTTGATGAGATCGTTAAACTCAAGAAGGCATTCAATCCCGATCAGGTCCTGTATGTTCTGGATGCTGCAGTTGGACAGCAGGCCGGACCACAGGCAAAGGCAATTAACGGTGCTGTAGGCATAACAGGAGTCATAATAACAAAGATGGACGGTACCGGCAAAGGGGGAGGTGCCCTTAGCGCGGTATCTGAGATAAGAGCTCCAGTTTACTTTATAGGTACAGGGGAACATCTTGAAGACCTTGAAATATTCAATCCCAAGTCATTTCTTTCCAGGCTGCTTGGGTTGGGCGACCTGAGCAGCCTGCTTGAAATTGCGGAGATTGCGGACATATCGGAGGAACAGGCTGAGGCATCCGTTTCAAAGCTTATGTCTGGGAAGTTCGATCTTATGGATATGTACGATGTTTGGGAGAAATTCGCAAAGCCTGGCATCATGAAGAAATTTGTAGGAGCTCTGCCGCTTGCCAAGATGCCCGGTTCTGAGAAGCTGGACGAAAATACTCTGGAGACTGCGGAAGGGAAATTGGTCATTTACAGGAATATCCTTGACTCAATGACCTACAAGGAATTGAAAGAGCCGGACCTGATCAATGCTAAGCGCATTTCCAGAATAGCCCGGGGATCAGGACGGAAAGAGGAGGAGGTAAGATCACTTCTCAAGGAATTTAAATCAATGAAGAAGAACATCAAGCAACTTCAGGGAAACAGGAACTTCAAAAAGATGCTGAAGGCACAGATGAAGTCGGGTGATTTTGGGCTTGACAGCATGGGTATTCCAGAATGATAAAAAACCCGCCAAAAGCGGAAGAGAATTATAATTTAATAAAATATATAAAAAATATCTATGGAAGATCAGATTAGCTCTTCGAGTTCCTTTACCATTTCCGGATACTTAGCCTGGATGGCTTTCAGTATCTCCTCGACAGATATCTCTGTCATCTTAACTTCGGAAATTATGTCCACCAGCTTGTCGAGGTTCTCATCTGAGAGTTTTCCCAGTTTCTCCTTTGCAATCCAGTTTCTCAGGTGCTTTCTCTGGAACTTGTTTTTGACGAGCTTCTCGTATCTGTTCATCATTTCCTGGGAGAAGTCGTTTGCCTCGATTGCCTGTTTGGCAACGTCAGCGGCGTAGCTGCCAGAAACATAGGCGTTCGCAATACCGCCCCCTGTGATGGGATCTATGAGCCTGGCAGCATCCCCAACCAGGAGGAGACCGGGAAGGGTGAATTTGTCCCGGACCTTGGAAACTGATACTCCACCAGTTATCTGCTGAATCGTCCTTCCCTTGGCGTACCCAGGATGGTTCTTTATCCAGTTGTCAAGATAGTTTCTCACATCCCAGCGATCGTTCATGGCAGATATAGTGACCCCTATCCCTACGTTTGCCTCCTTCTCTCCTTTCGGGAAGACCCAGATATAACCTGCAGGCGCTATTGAGCCAAGGTAGAAATCTGTATAATCAACATCTGAATCAACACCAATCATGCGGTATTCAATGCATGATATTATATCGTTTTTAGCGAGGATTATGGACTTTAAGCCGGCCCATCTTCCAAACTCACTCTCGAAGCCGTCGGCTGCAATAACCATCTTTGCATGTATGTCAACCATCTGACCGTTGTGCCTGATCCTTGCGCCGGAAACTTTACCATCTTCCTTAATGACGGAAAGAGCTGGTGACTTTACCCAAACGTCTGCGCCTTCTTCCGCCGCCAGTGCTGCCATTTCCTTGTCAAACTTGTCACGTTCAATAACAAAACCGACTTCATTGCCGGCATTCTCCGCCGTGAGGGTAATCGGTCTCCTCTCGGATGGGCCGTATATCCTGGCTCCCTTGACCTCGTCAGATATCCAGTGGACATTGGGTTTAACTCCATAATCGCTCATCCAGGCCCTAGAAACACCTTCGCCGCATCTAACGGGTGAACCGATATCTGGTCTCTTCTCAATCATCAATGTCTTAAGACCATGTCTTGCGGAAAAGCGTGCCGCGGAGCTCCCTCCCGGTCCAGCTCCTATAACGAGAACATCATAGTTTTGCATGGAACCACTCTGCCGTAATAGCTGCAGTGGGGCATCCCACGACGCAGAAACCACACTTTATGCACTTGTCTTCATGTATTTCTATTACTGTGTCGTCCATGAAAATTGCATCGGTAGGGCACATTCCAACGCAGGCTCCACAATAATTACAGAGGCCTCGGTCAACATCCATTTCAGTTTTAACTTTGAGTTCAACCATCTTATCACTCATTTCATGCGACCATATATGAATGATCGTGCTAGGGTCGCAATCATTATTAGTATATCTTATTTTTGTCTCGTTCAAAGGCAATCTGCCTGTAGGGATATTATGTTAACCTGCGTTAACTGCGCTCATACCAATAAAAGCGCAATTATGTTATTGAAAAGCGCATCTCTGGGTAGAGCTGTTAAAACGCACCCTGGTCCGCATGTACTTTAAAATATTATCTTGAAAGAGCTAATATGACTTTTTCATAATTTCAAGATAAATTTTTAACACGAATTTGATGCTCTTCTTAGATAGGCATGCTGATCTCTCTTAGGATTGCTGCATAAAGTAATTCTTCAGCGGCTAGATCTAGCTTTTCAATGGTACCCATCATTATCCTGCTTGTGCCAACATCAGCATAGATATTGCCGGAATCAACGTGAAAATGTATAATCCCTCTGCCTTTATAATAGAGATGAAGTGGAGTCCTTTCTTTCAACTCATGTATGCCCCTTATTCGCGATAAGATGTTTTCAAAGCCAAGCATATCTTGAGGAGTAGCATGCTTCATGCTACCTTATTATATCTCAAAATAAAAAGGGCAGCAAGAGAATTGAATTGATTATTCGTGAGGGGCCGGCAAGACATAGAAACATCAAGATATAGGATAGCTGGAATAGAAGTGCGATATCAAAAACACTTAAAAGTGTCCCTTTAATACGGACTAGGAATGAGTTCAGTGGAGCATTATGATACTATCGTCCTTGGAGCCGGTACCAGCGGCTTGGCAGCCGGAGCTGCATTGAAGAAGGCGGGTAAGAATTATATAATTCTTGACTCAAAGAAGGAGATCGGGAGGCCTGTCAGGTCAACCGGGGCAGTGTCCTTGGAATGGGTGAAGAAAATTAATATGCCCACGGCAAGTGAAATTGTAAGCAGTGAAATACGGAGAATCAAGTTTACGACAGATCTAGGTAGAAGTGTCAAGCTCAAGTATCCGAACCCAGTTGGGATTGTCTACAATTTTGAGAAATATGAAAAATACCTGTCAACAAAATTTGCGGGCAATCTGAATATTCAGCTGGAAACCAAGGTACTTGACATTGGCAAGAATACAGTAAGCACTGAAAAAGGAGACTTTTCTGCCGACAATTTCATCGTAGCCCTAGGACCTCAATCCCGTTTTGGCAAGAAACTGGACAGACAGAATGTTCTTGTGGCTTATGAAGAGATCAGAAAGGCCCCAAAGAGGGATGATTTTGACATGATACTGTGGTTCTCTGATATGGCGCCTGGAGGTTATTTCTGGGATTTTGCAAATGATGATGATACAAGAAAAATTGGTGTCTGTTATTATCCCGACAGCAGCAAGAAGCCAAAGGACGTACTAGATGCGTTCACGAAGAAATTCCCAGAGCTGGAAGGACAGATGGTCGAATCCATGGCTCATCAGATTCCGCTATCCAGGCCATCTGACGTCGTTATAGAGGAAAACCGTGCATATGTCGGTGACATGGTGAATGCCGTACTAAACACGACAGCTGGCGGCCTTCAAGGAGCGTTCTGGAGTGGAACTGAAGCAGGAAATGCAGCAGCAGTTAATGATCTGGCAAGGTATCAGGCCAAGTGGGATCAGGAGATCAAACCATGGCTATTGCGCCATCACAATATACACAGATTTATGCACAAAAACGGCGCCCGCTCCATCAACAGGTTAATGCTGTATTCGAAATTCATGTCCGGGAAGAGGAAGAAAAAGATTTTCGGCGGACTTTAGTCAGAGATTCTTAACGCTAATCAGATCCTCGGGCCTGCAGGCTTCAGTCATTTTCTCAAATTCATCCTGCCCAGACATCCAGTTGAGAAGAGGTACAAGGGAGTTCCTAAGTTCCTTGCCCCTTCCTGATAAGCCATAGACAACGTTTGCTGGCTTATGCTGAGTGACCGTTCTGGTAAGAATCCCCCTACCAGAAAGTTCGTAAAGTATTTTGGAAAGGGTCGAAGGCGATATACCTTCGAGCTTTCCATAAAGTTGATTGAATCGCAGGTCACCATATTCGCCTAGAATAGAGATGAGAAGAATTGCCCACTTCCTTCCAATTATATCTATGATTCCGTCAAATGCGCACAGACATATTTTGTCGCTCTTCAGTGAAGTGTTCACTTCACTGGATTGGAGTTACTAATTTAAGTGCTTCGATTAATGTAGTTGATGATGAGCCTGTCTACTTTGGTGTGTTGGAACAACAGATACAAAACCTGCTTCATTTCAATCGGTGAACTTCCCTCGTAATAGAAGCAGATTCGAAGCATATAGCTTTCCATTTACCAGATTAAAGATGACGCAAAGGTAACAGGAAAATCATACATTCAAGTGGGATGATATAATGAAGAGACTGTTGTTTGTTTGTATAGAAAATGCAGGCAGAAGCCAGATGGCTGAAGCCTTTGCCAAAGCTGCCGGTTTTGACGCAATGAGTGCAGGAACCATCCCGTCGAAATCCGTGAACCCGGATGTAGTGGATGCGATGAGAGAGGTTGGCATAGATCTCAGCTCAAAAATTCCAAGGCTTCTTAACATGGATATGCTGAGCTGGGCTGATGCAGTCGTTACAATGGGTTGCTCGATCGAATCCGTCTGTCCAGTTGTCCTGCTTGATAAAATGAATGTAAAGAAGATAGCCTGGAATGTTGAAGACCCGAAAGGAAAGGACATCAAGACTGTTCGGAGGATTAGAGACGAGATTAAGGACAAAGTCTACGCTCTTAAGAAGGAATTACAATAGGGAAAATGCTTTTTGATGCAGCAGGCATACAATATACAGCTGATTCTTTCCATAGTGGTGTTTCTTGCCACGCTTCTTCTGGTCTTAAAAAATCCTAAAAAGGTAGGGATAGGATGGTGGGCAATGGCAGGTGCCTTTGTCTGTTTTCTCCTTGGAATTACAACGTTTGAAGACGTTGTAATTGTTTGGGGAATTGTTGGGAATGCAACACTGACATTCGTTTCAATTATCGTTATAACCCTTCTCTTCGATGAGGCCGGGTATTTTGAATATTTAGCTGCAAAAATTGCGAGATTTTCTAAAGGAAATCTATTTCGGGCATTCGTTCTTTTCCTTCTTTTTGATGCGTTTATAGGGGCTCTCTTTGCAAATGATGGTGCTGCTCTTGTGCTAACACCAATTGCCATTTCTTTTATCCGTGCAACCAGACTGGATTCAAAGAGTTCACTTGCTCTTATCATGTCAGTTGGGTTTGTTGCAGATTCGTCTAGCCTGCCTCTTGTTACAAGCAACCTTGTTAACATAGTTTCAGCTACATATTTCTCAATAACATACCTGGATTATTTTATACATATGATTATCCCAGATCTTGTCTCTGTAGGGTCCAGTATAGTGATACTTACACTGATTTACGGGAAGAGCCTCAAGAGGTCGTATTCGAATGAGTCGGTTTCTGATCCTACCAGGACAATTAGGGACAGGCTTATATTCAGGCTTGCCACGCCATATATTGTCCTGATGATAACCGCATATTTCCTCACAAGCATATTCAGGATTGAAGTTGCATTTGTTGCGGTTCCTGCAATGATCTTGCTGGTGGGAATCTATTATCTCAGGAATAAAAGATCTGTTATCAAAGCTGCAAAAGGAGCGCCATGGCAGGTTGTCATATTCTCCTTTGGCATGTATCTGATAGTTTTCGGCATGTCAACAGCAGGCCTTCTTCAGATAATTGCCTCTGTTGTAAGTTATCTTGGAAGCCTGCAGTATCCACTCAACCTGATTATGCCAGGATACTTTTTTTCCCTGATGGCTGCCTTCATGAACAACATGCCTTCCGTCATGATCGGGAGCATTGCGATAGCCCATCTATCCGGTGGAAGCCATCTCATTTATTCCAATGTTATCGGCAATGATATTGGACCGAAATTCACGCCAATAGGTTCTCTGGCAACATTGCTGTGGCTGCACATGATACGCTCTAAAGGCGGCGTGTCAATAGGCGCATCATACTACATGAAGATAGGTTTCATTGTTGCCTTACCCGTGCTGACCCTGACGTTGCTTTCACTTTACATTTAGGCATAGCCTGAGATCTACCCTTTTTGCGAGTGCGGGCATAATAGTCACAAAATTCAGATATGTTGCAGATCTGGCAGCGAGGACCAACCGGTCTGCAAACCTTCTTGCCAAATTCAACCAGTCGAGGGTTAAAACCGAGCCAAATGTCTTTTGGCACTATCCGTGTAAGTTCACGTTCCACCACCTCAGGATCTTTACTTCGCGAAATTCCAAGTCTGTTGCTGATTCTCAGTACATGTGTATCCACCGCGATTGCCGGAATTTTGAATGCATCAGCCAGAACAACGTTTGCAGTCTTTCTCCCGACGCCCTTTATGCTTGTCAGGTCATCGATGTTCGCTGGCACATTTCCGGCAAATTCATTCAATATTAGCCGGGCCGCATTTATGATTCTGGGCGCCTTAACACTGCTGAAGCCTACTTTTCTTATTATTTCCAGGACATCTTCCTCTGAAGCAGTTGCCAGTCCTTCCGCATTCCTGTATTTATTATACAGACCCCTGGCAGCAGCATCTGTCACCTCGTCCTTTGTCCTGTGCGACAGTATTGTTGTGATCAGAACCCAGAATGGATCGGAAAACTCGAAGTGATGGTCAGGGCTCTGTTCCCTGATCCTTGAATATATGGTTCTTATGTTTGCCTTGATAACTGCTTTAGTCATTTGGATCAGATGAGACCAAGCTTCTTGCCGGCCTTCTGGAAGGCCTCCACGGTCCTCATAATGTCGTTTTCGCTGTGCAGCGCGGAAGGCATCAGTCGTATACGTGCAGTTCCCTGCGCAACAGTCGGATAGACAATTGGAGATGCAAATACGAAATGTTCGTCATAGAGAATCTTGCTAAGCTCCAGAGTATCCTTTTCCTTGCCTATCATAACAGGCGTGATTGGTGTCTTGCTGTTTCCCGTATTGTAGCCACTCTTTGATAGTTCCGACTTCAGCAGGGAGGAGTTGTGCCAGAGCTTCTTCAGAAGTGAATCATCCTTTTCCATGATTTCAATGGACTTCATTACAGCGCCGACCTCAGCCGGATCCAGAGCGCTGCTGAATAGGAAAGGCCTGGATTTCTGCTTCATGAGGCTCATAAGATCCTCGCTTCCTGCTACAAATCCGCCCATAGCACCTATCGCTTTGGAAAAAGTTCCCATCTCGATATCTACCTTGCCTGCAAGATGGAAATGATCAACTATGCCTCGGCCATGGTCGCCGAGCACACCCTCGCCATGGGCGTCATCCACATAAGTCATAGCATCAAATTCTTCACCAAGTTTCACTATTTCCGGCAGGGGTGTTATGTCTCCATCCATGCTGAATACCCCATCAGAAATTATGAGCGCTTTCTTTCCCTCATTCCTGTGTGCCGAAAGTTGTTTTCTCAGATCCTCCATATCAAGATGTTTGTATACAATCCGCTTAGCACTTGAAAGCCTTACTCCATCAATTATACTGGCGTGGTTCAGTTCCTCGCTGAATATCAGGTCTTCCTTGCCGACAAGAACGGGGATTGCAGCTATATTTGCTAGCAATCCTCCCTGGTAAACAACAGAAGAAGGCATATGCTTAAAAGCAGCAACTTTTTTTTCCAGCTCTTCATGAATGGACATTGTGCCGGCAATTGACCTGACGGCTCCCGCACCGACGCCGTATCTTTTGATTGCATCAATGGCTGCCTGCCTGACCTCAGGGTGATTCGCGAGCCCAAGATAGTTGTTTGAGCACATATTCAGGTACTCCTTGCTGCCAATTTTAACCTTTGAACCCTGAGGCCCGTCAAGTGTCTTTATTGGTATCATTCGCTTATTCTCTTCGAGTGTCTTAAGTTCATCCGAAACCCATTTCATACCTGCCATAGCATGATAAGTGGTTGCTTTTTGATTAAGTTAACCGTTTACATCGAGTGCTGAAGATCTGTTGACTTAGAAGTGATTTCTTAAATTTCACATAGCTAAAATTGCGAGGCAACCTGGTTTCACTTAAGCAATCCTGGGAACGTCTCAAAGCATTTCTCTATTTATCGTATTAGTGATAGCTCATTCGGTTTTCCTGGAGTGGCTTCCAAAGGAATATATCTGCAGCGGTGATTTCTTGGGCATGGAGAATATACTTATCACCGGTGCATTTGGTCAAGTGGGGACGGACCTGATCACTGCGCTTAAGGATATCAAGCCACACGATACAATAATAGCTAGTGACATCAGGATTCCGCAAGATTCAAAGCCCGGTATTGAGCAAGTAATCCTGGATGTGAGGGATCAGGAGAGTCTGCGCAAGACTATTTCCAGGTATAATGTTACGAGAATTTACCATCTTGCTTCTATCCTCTCAGCCTCGGCTGAAAAGGATCCGTTCCTGGCGTACGATGTTAATATAAATGCGACATTCGGGCTACTGAAGACTGCATATAAGGAGCATGTCGCCTCAGTTATCATACCAAGCAGCATTGCAGTTTACGGCCCGGGAATTTCAAGAGACATGGTGGGTTCAGGAGTTCCTACGGTGCCGCAGACGATGTATGGAATATCCAAAGTCACAGGCGAGCTTCTTGGGAATTACTTCAACCGGAAATTCGGATTGGACGTTCGTGGTGTGAGATTCCCGGGCCTTATAAGTTATGGGACTGTGCCAACTGCCGGAACCACCGACTATGCGGTAGAGATGTTCATAAGTGCTGTCGAGGGGAAACACTATTCCTGTTATCTGCGTCCTGATACTTTTCTGCCAATGATGTACATGCCGGACGCGTTGAATGCCCTTCTTAAACTTTCAGATGCGGATTCTGAGAAGCTTACAAACAGGATGAGCTATAATGTTTCTGCCTACAGCTTTTCCCCGGAACAACTCGCATCTGCGATACGGCGTTACATACCAGGTTTTGAGGTTTCTTACCGACCTGATGAGAGGCAGATAATCGCCGATGGATGGCCCAGGTCCCTGGATTCAGCCGATGCAATCAAGGACTGGGGATTCAGCCCGGAATATGGATTCAATGAAATGGTTTCAGACATGATTACAAAACTTCGCAGCATAAGGGGCAGGAATAAGAATGCGTCTTGACTGGACATTCCTGAAAATGTCACATTCTGATCCTCTTGTAATGGCTTTTAAGGCTGGCACCATGGAGAGAGCTTCTCCATCAGATTCACTGGCAAATGTGCTCGATATGCGATCAAAGATGTCAATGGTATCTCTTGTAAGTTACCTGAGAAATGCAAAAGATCTTTTCCTGCTGCGGGAGCCTGTGATATCCTTTGCAGGTCAGACTCTGTCCACGCTTCTTGTATCAAGAGATAAGGGTATGCAGAAAAACATGGAAATAGCCATCTCTGCAGACACCGAAACCACCAGGTGGTACATGTCAAACGTACTGAGATCCATGGGGGTTCGATTCACACTAAAATCTAGCGGGTATATTGAAGCAGAGGAACTCCTCAATGAAGCGGATTATGCACTTGTCATCGGAGATGAAGCCCTGAAAGTATTTTCCACGAAGTTCAGGATCTTAATTGATGTCGGTTATGAATTTCTGAGGATTTTCGAGATGTTTCCTTTATATGCTGTAAGTGTTGCAAGGGAAGAAAACCTGGATATCTCCAGGGATTGGATATCCGATGCGAATAACTACAAGGAAGAATGTGCGGAGAAGCTTGCCTCCAGGCTTGGTATTTCGACTGTCCTGACCAGAAGATATTACGAAAATGTCATGTATCTTGCGGAAAGCAGCACTGAAAATACACTTTCTTTTGTTAGAAATGGTTTTACAACCTGATTCCATCACATTTTCTTGCCTCTTTAAAAGAATATGATAGACGGCAATCTGCAACTATGGTTGGATTTATTAGATCGTTTTGCCTTACCTTCGCATGTTTGAAGATAAACTTCAAAGGGCTAAAGAATCGTTTACTTTTGATGATGTCCTTCTGGTGCCGTCCAGGACCTCGGTTGAGCCAAAAAATGCCGATGTTTCCACTAAATTCTCCAGAAACATAAAACTGAAAATACCCATAATCAGTTCACCGATGGACACTGTAACAGAGGTGGAGATGGCCATTGCCATGGCCAGATCCGGCGGACTAGGTATTGTCCATCGTAACCTTACGGCAAACAGCCAGATGAACATGGTAGCGGCTGTCAAGAGAGCAGAGTCGTTAAAGATAAGGAATGTTCTCACAGTCGAACCAGCCACAAGCATAAAGGATGCAAGAACATTGATGCAGGAGAAGCATGTAGCAGGCCTTCCTGTAATCTCATCCGGTAAGCTTATTGGTATTGTAACAAAAAGGGACATCGCACTCGTTGACGATAGCAAGAAAAAAGTGGAAGATGTGATGGTACGTGATGTCATCTACGCAAGAGAGAACATTTCCATGGATGAGGCACAGCAGATCCTCTATGAAAACAGGATAGAGAAGCTTCCATTGGTGGATAATTCAGGCAGGGTCGTTGGCCTGATAACTGCAAAGGATATAGTTACAAGGCAGAAATTCCCGGACGCTAGCAGAGATGAGGAAGGAAAACTTCTGGTTGGTGCTGCTATTGGCCCCTTTGATGTAGAACGTGCCAAGATATTGGAGAAGGCAGGTGCAGATGTGATCGTGATAGATACGGCACACTGCGACAACCAGAACGTGCTCGACTCAATAAAAAAGATAAGAAAGGAATTATCTGTTGACCTGGTTGCAGGAAATATAGCAACAGGGAAAGCCGCACAGGATCTTATTTCACTTGACGTTGACGGCCTGAGAGTTGGAATCGGACCAGGTTCGATCTGTACAACCAGAATAATAGCTGGAGTCGGTGTGCCTCAGCTCACAGCAATATCAGAGGTGGCAGAGGTCGCATCCAAACATGGTATACCGGTGGTTGGAGACGGCGGTGTCAGGTTTTCGGGAGATATTGTAAAGGCAATCGCTGCAGGCGCAGACAGCGTAATGCTTGGATCCTTATTGGCAGGAACCGAGGAAAGCCCGGGAATGGAGATGATTCTCAACGGCAGGAAATATAAATCTTACAGGGGAATGGGATCAATTGGTGCAATCCAGTCTGGTCTTTCAGATAGATATGCCAAGCTTGGTTCAAGCAAATTTGTAGCGGAAGGGGTAGAAGCTGCAGTCCCATTCAGGGGTAAGGTCGAAGAAGTTCTGTTCCAGCTTATTGGAGGATTGAAATCCGGGATGGGGTATGTCGGTGCGAAAGACATTACTGCCCTGAAAACAGAAACCAGCTTTGTGAGAATTTCGCCGAACGGGTTGAAGGAGAGTCATCCACACGACATAAAGATCATGATAGAGCCTCCGAATTACCAGCTCTTCCAGATCTAAAGATCCACAAGTTCTATGTCGTTGCTGGACAGCAAATTTTCCATACCCTTCTTTTTTATCTCTCTCCCTATGAAGGCAATTCTGTCAAAATTTTCCCTGAAGACTTCTTCGCGCTTTGGGCTCCTCAGAATCGCAGCCGGATGAAACTGAGGAATGATGAGGTAATCTCCCAACTTAAGGATTTTTCCATTCATCTCTGTGACCTTGCCTGTCTTGAATTTCATCACAAGACTCAGTGCAGCAATTGCAGTATTTCCCATAGGCACAATAACAGAAGGGTTGACCATCTTAATTTCCCTTGCAAGATATGAACTGCATGCCTTGATGTGCTCTGATCTTGGGGCCTTTCCAAACGGTGGCTTACACCTAACAGAATTTGTTATGTATATTTCAGTCCTGCTTATTCCGCATTGCGCAAGGACTCTGTCAAGCAAGGCACCGCTGCGACCGACAAAGGGGAGTCCCTCAATATCTTCCTTTGTTCCGGGTGCCTCCCCGATAACCATTATGTTAGCGCCCTGATCACCGTAGCCGCAAACAGCCCTCCGTCGGGAGTAGGATAAATCGCAGTTCTTGCAATTTGATATTTCATAACAGAGCTGCCCGAGTTCGTCCATTGACGATTGAATGCAATGGATTAGTATTAAATTTTGCGGCTGTCAATGGATATCCAAGGTCATTGGGGCAAGACCAGCAATGAAAGACTATGGACATGTTTGCACATGAATACGTAGCAATCAGACCAGCTGGATGCTGTAATCCTTGCCTTCCCATCTTCCTTCCTCTGGATAGAAAAAGGTGAAGTCGAGCCGGTTTGCCTTCATCAAGCTGGCTGGCATATGAACCGAATAGAAGTTGAAGCCCACATGTTCTGACTGTATATCAACAGGATTCTGCCAGCCATTTATGCCGATATGCAGAACGAAGCTCTGGTAACGAAGTATCCTGAGTTTAAAATCTCTATTGCATTTCCTGATTCTTCTTCCAGGTTTCCAGACTTCAACTTTAAGCGTGCTAGAGTTTACGCCGCAGTATCTCGCATAAACATCCTCAACCAGGTCGAATACCCTCCCTTCCTTGGCAGAAGCAAGCAATTTTATGTACTCTGCATGTGCCCACGCCAGTGGCCTTGCAGATCCAGTGTGTCTTCCAAATAGAAGGTGTTTTTCAGGAATGCTTGGGGAATCCCATACCTGCTCAGACAGCATTGCACAGGTTGAGCAAAATTTCTCAAGCGCTTTTATGTACGGCGCGGGATCGGATCCGCGTGCTATTTCATAGTGCCCCCTTTCTCCTGTAAGCAGCGGCCAACCGCGTCCTTTTCCGTAACCAACGAAAGGTGATCCATCTTCCTTCTCTCCATAGCCGTCATGGTTGTACCTGTGCCATGTGGGACCGTAAGGCGTATCGACCTTCAGTATCTCGTCAATAACCCGAACCGAATCAATAATAAGCGGATCATCCGGTTTCATAATTCCATATCTTACCAGTTCCAGGAAACCTCCGTCAACTACCTCCGATGCCCTGAAAACATTGTTGGCACCAGGGGGAAGGTTTGAGATCTTCAGGTAAGAGGATTCTATTTCTGGAAAGTCATCGGGCGAGTAAGGGGATGCTGGCAATATTCGTATAAAATGCCTCTTTATCCCTTGCACAAGCGTTCCTTCATGCGTGACGGTCCATTCCTCTATGTGATTATAAAGAAAATCCGCATAATCCTCGAAAAGTGAGGCGAGTTTATTGTCTGAATGCATCCTTGCGATGCTCGCGGCGCATATCATTGCCGTTATATTTGATGCGAGTGTCGAGGGTGAATAACCGGAGGCTTCCTCCCACCGTTCCTGTTGAGTAACTGGGCCTTTAGTAATAAGATACTGGGCTGCCTTAAGAACCATAATATACGGATCATAAGATTTCATGCCTGCATTCAGGCATCTCCATGCAAGTATTATCGCGAATGCAGTTTCATCCAGCTGTATGCCAGTCCAGTAAGGTTCTCCATTCAGCCAGAAATTCTGAGGGAAACCCCCATCCGGTTGCTGCGATGTCACTAAGAACACGAGTGCATTGAGTGGCGTTTCTCGGTCGCCAGCCGCAAGAAGCGCGGTGGCACTGTTGTACATATCCCGGCTCCAGACCAGGTGATAACCGCCTTTGTTGTCATCACCTGCTTCCTGCCCCCATGGAATTGAAAGGGAGGCGATAATTGCCCCTTCGTAGACCTTGTCTTCATGGCTTAGCAGAACGTTATATGAGGATCTGTAAAGGTTCCCGCCATCGTACGACACCGAGTCAAGTGGAGTAAGGTGTTCGTGTGCGCGTCTCCACTGTTCCGAGAATCTCGCACGTGATTTCTCAAATGGGACAATTGTGCTTTGGATTGCTTTCAGAACAGCGTTGTTTCTGCTGTCACCAAATGCAATGCTGACGGTAAAGTCCGCGATGTTTTCCCTTGAAATTTCAGCTGTAAGGGCAATGTTTCCGTCCGTCGCAGTCGTGAACTCATATTTCATATCAAGGTTTCGCGATATATCGGTCCATCCATCGCTGAAACCAACGAATCCTACCGAAGACTTGCTGAATTCCGCATTTGAGGAAATGGCCATGTGGACTCCATCCTTCTCTGCATAAAGAAACGTCTTTCCGTTCACGTTGATTACGGAACCATTGTTGTGTTTGCCCTCACCCTTGAGGTGGGGTGCGCAGAGAATATAGACTTTCAACTTATCCAGCGATTCCGATATTATCCTGTAATGCACGATAACCGCTGAAATATGAGGATCGGTAATAACCTCCTTTTCTATCCTGTATAAAGAATTCTCCGGTCCTGATTCAATAGAATAACCGGCGCAATATGTATCCATTCTTGAAGTAACATTGGGGAGTCTCTTCTCCTCATCAAAAAAGGTTTCACCGTCTGTTATAAGAAGCTGGAAATCCCTTATCTGCGGGGTGTCCACGTTAGGGAAATATACCTCAGTTACGATTCCTTTCCACAGGGTGAACCATATCCTGCTTGCGGTATTGTATGAAGTTCCTACTCCCTCTTTGTCTCCACGGGTCCATCGTGGTTCTATCCCTGGTGCACCAAATGCTTCAGTCATTTATATTGCACAGCGTATAGTGGACACCTCATTATCTATGTTTCTGAATCTGCGACTTGAAGGACTTGTAACCTGTCCAAGGACAGAGAAAATATATTCCACGTTGAGCTAGTGTGTCTTGATGGAGCAGGGACTTTACAGGAGCCGATCTGAAATATTGGAATTCTTTAATTCCCATGGCCTTATTGTTGAAAAGGATGCTCTTGAACTCATTCTTGCAAACAACACTGGCTCCTTGATTAACCGACTGATTACACGAGAGATCCTTGAGACAGGCTTTCTTTCAGTCCGGAATATCAGAGACTTGATGAATCTGCCACTGGAATCATCGGACAGAAAATTCGAGATATATCTGCCAGATATCAAGGTAAGATCCTCGGCTGAGGATTTCCGTGGGTATTTCCTGAGCAGGTATCAGAAGATCAGGAAGATACTGTCGGCCTCAAGTGCAATGCGTGGAAGTATCGACATTGCCAGCTTGAAGAGACCGGGATTCGATGCACGTGAAGTAAAAGTAGTAGGCATGGTGACTGAGTCTGGCGTGACCAAAAACGGCCATAAGCGTCTTCTTATTGAGGATATGGAAGATTCGATAGAAGTCATATTGATGAGGAATAAGAAGTCGTTCGATGAAATCATTCTTGAGGACGAGGTTATCGGAATAGTTGGAGGGCTTTCCTCCAAAGGTGATCGCAGGACAATTTTTGCGAACGAAATCGTGCGGCCTGATATACCATTCAGGGTTATCGATGAAGAAAAGGCGGATCCAGTCTACGTAGCTTCTTTATCCGATATTCATGTTGGGAGCAAGACTTTCAGAAAAGATGACTTCATGAGAATGATAGGCTGGCTGAAGGCTTCTGACAACGATTCCGGCAGGATCAAGTATCTGATATTGAGCGGGGACGTTGTTGATGGTATAGGAGTCTATCCGGGCCAGGATTCGGATCTTGAGATACTTGACCCAATGGAGCAGTATGGCAGACTTTCTGAGTATGTAAACCAGATCCCGGATGATATTAGCGTATTCATTATGCCCGGGAACCACGATATTGTCAGGCTGGCAGAGCCGCAACCTATCCTGCCGCAGGAGCTGAAGAAACTGTTCAAACAGAATGTGTACTTTCTCCCAAACCCATACAATCTTGTCCTGGAGAACAAGAATGTGCTTGTTTACCATGGAATGTCCTTGAATGATATGGTGGAGCTAATCCCTGGGATGAACTTCAGCACAATTGGAAAGGCTGTCGAGGAACTGCTCAGAAGAAGGCACCTTGCGCCGAAATATGGAGGTAAAACCCCCCTCATACCATCATCCAACGATTACCATGTTATAGAAACTGTGCCGGATGTCTTCATCACCGGACATGTGCACTCCCACGCACTGGGTAACTACAAAGGGGTAAGGTACGTTAACTCCTCCACGTGGCAATCACAGACTGAGTACCAGAGAATGATGAATTTCAGCCCGAACCCTTCTATGCTGACCCTCTTCGACCTTAAGTCCAAAACTACTATAATCAGGGACTTCAAGTCATAAAAACTAATCCGGATCCATCTAAAATGTCTTCCGGATGATGTCTTCTATCTCCTTCTGGAAAACAGAGGCAAAATCCTTGATTGCCTCGTCCTTGACGGACTCTGGTGCAGCAAGGAGGCTCAGACTGGCTGTGACCTTTGCCATTTTTGCCATTGAATTATATTCCATCAGCTTCGCTTCCATGTACATCCTCAGTCCTTCTGAGATGCTCTTCTTGAGCTCTGCGTTCTGATTGATTTCCTTGCGCAGGTACTCCTTGATCAGATCCTTTATGATGTCCCTGATTGCTTCAAAATAAAGCTCTTCTGAAGGCAGCGACCTGACGATGTTTTTAAGCCTGCTCTCTATTCTTTCATCCACGCTTATCAATGTTTCATTGGTGGCTGATAATTAAACTTTTAGTCCTTTTCTTCTTCGTCAGAAAAGATCTCGACACCAAATATCTGTTTCAGCCTCATATCCGAAAACAGGGCAAGTGATGACCATAAGTCAGGATGGAGCGCTTCGTCTGGGTCGTCGTTGAGAGTGTCCAGAATACACTGTCTGGCAGATATTGAAGATTCCCCTTTGTCTACTGGAGTTTTCAGGATGGTATCTTCCATCCACCTCAAAAATTCGGCTGTTGCATCCAGATACCGGTGCGTTTCCGTTTCGCTAAGATCTTCTGCCTTCCCAAAGGGTGAGATGGCTTTGGAGTACTTTGATTCGATCATGGCGACCAACGAATTACAGTCCATATAATCCGCTATTAGATGAAATGCTATTAAACTTTTTGTGAACAGGTTAGGTCAGCGATGTAACTAAAAGAAAAGCTGGAACCTACAATGTCACATTTGCCATTCGTGCGAGAATTCAATCCTGGGTGATTGACTTGGTAGGCCTTTTCAAGGCGGCCTCTTCCGTGGTATCGACAACAGGCCTGACAAGAATGCCCGATATGTTATCAGAGCCGTCGACTTCATTTGCCCTGAGTATCATGCTTTCCAGGGAATCGTGACAGGACATTGTGGACATCAGCGTGTTAGCCATGATCTTGTCGTCATAGGCTTCCCATAAACCGTCGCAACAGAGCAGGATGGAATCGCCGCGGAAAAGGCGGAGCCTGTAAATGTCAGGCGTTGGATCCTCTTCAAGGCCGATTGCCCTTGTCATTTCATTTTTTCTCGGATGTATCTTGGCTTCCTCCTCGGTTATGATGCCCTGATCGTTGAGGAGCTGGACATATGAATGATCGGCTGTCCTGAAACTTCGCTTGCCTGAATTGAATATGTAAAGGCGGCTGTCACCCACGTTTCCGACGTAGATTTCGGATCCGTTCGAATAAGCAACTACAAGCGTAGTACCCATCCTAGCGTTCCCGTTTCTGCTAGCATACGTGATGAGCGTATCATTAGCGTTCTGGAATATCCTCTTGATAGAATTGACAATTTCCAGCGGAGACATGTCCCTGCTGAGCATAGAGGTGCCGATGTGCCTGGCCTCGTTTACAGAAAGCTTGCTTGCAAGTTCCCCACGATCCATGCCACCCATCCCATCTGCAAGAGCACAGAAAAATTCTCCATGCTTTTCAGTTTCGCTCTCAAGTGAGGAGAATATCAGGCATATCGCATCCTCATCCCTCTCACGCGTCTTTCCTCTTATGGTCATCATTGCATTATCTATCTGCATTTCAATTCACCCTGTAATATGAGAATGTTCCTTCCCTGAGATCGGGTCTCAAAGATATTATATCGCCCTCGTTGAGCAGGCTCCTTATCACTTTCTGTGAAAGTGATCCTGCTTTTTTCTGGTAAACAACCCTTTTTCCATAAGGATAGATAACATATCCTTCCGTGCGTGGATCATACTCAATTGTTCCAATCCTCGATCTTTCATCCTTGCCCCGTTCTGATATGTTGATCACGTTGTCATGTATCATATAGTCTCCAAATATTGAAGCTGGGATGTCCTTGTGACTGTAAATCTGGAATTTATGATCCTGGTCGAGCCTGCATATGTACCCCATATCCGTCACGATATATTCTCCTGATAATGAGAGGAAGTCTGCAATAAAGTGGAAGGCGGATTTATAGCGCTCGCTCGGCTTCAGGCTGGTCGCTTTAACGATTATATCGAATATCTTCGGGTTGCAGAATGGCTTTACCTCTGCATCCAGGTATTTCCTGGTTATGAACTCCACCCCGTATTTTTCCCTCATTTCATCGTTGTCAAGGAATTTACCTGTGATCATGGAGCACATCAGGGCGCCTATAGAATACGTATCATACGTTGAGGAGGCCTTGATCTTGTCCTCAGAGTCCAATTCCGGTGGATGGTAGCATGGTACGCCTATCCTGTCACTGTGCGTGAAGAAAGATGCCGAGACCTTGCTAGCAAGGTGCTTTGATGTGCCAAAATCAATGATTTTCGGTATTTTTTTGGTCAGAACGATATTGCCGGGATTCAGGTCCCTGTGGAAAATCTCATGGAGATGGAGATAGTTTACTGAGAAAAGCAGGTTAAGTGATATCCTGATCAGTTCCTCCTCGCTGAACTTTGTGCCTTCCTTCCCCTTTGTTGCAAGATATGAATTAAGATTCCGGCCGTCTGCATATTCCTCGACGAGAAAATGCTGACCTCCTTCCCTGAAGTACTCGATATATGAGACAACTCCCGGAAAAGATATTTCGGAAAGTACCCTGCTTTCTGCTTCTATCTGTTTAATGGATTCCTTTATGCTCTCGCGCTTCTCAAGTTCACTCTTTGATTCCTCGTCGAAGATCCTTGGAACCTTCAGCACAACAGGTATATTCTTTAGGACATCCTTGCCCCTGAAGACGTAAGCGAAACCACCAGCCCCCAGGAAGTCTGGGTTGTTCTTCTTTGATGGGATCATTGAGACGTCATACCTGCCATGAATGAATCTAGCCGCTCCAGTCCTCTTTCCAATGGAAAGCCCCGATGGTATTCTGGACGTGTACGAACGCGCGAACCGGTACACAGGTTCATAGAAAATAAGAGCTGTAATGATTATCGAAAGTGAAGATACCTCAGTTGAACTTGGCGTCCAGACGTTTGCAATCTTGATAGATAGCAGGTCAACAACAGCAAAGAAGAACATTATAAGTATGACGGCGAAGAGGAAAAGGTTGAATTTCCTGTACCCCAGCGTGACGGTGAAAAATATACCTAAGGCGGATAGGCTAAGGTAGACGGGGATTGCATCGATCTTTGCAAGTGATTGAGATATACTTATTGTTCCGCTCCCGATCATTGCATTCCAGAATATATAAAAATCTTGCGAGAGCGCACCAATATTCCCAAATGCAAGCCCTATTGTAATTATGATGCCTATGGATGGGATGATATATTTCCCTTTCCCCATAAGGTCGAATGACGTTGAGATGTTTCTCGAACCCTCGCGGAAGACTTTATAATTATATCCGAAGACCCAGAATGTGAAGAGAAGAAGCATGGTCAGCCAGACTATGTCCTGGCTGAAGTTACGGTATATTATGTAGAAACCAAGAAAACTGAGTCCTACGAGGAATGTATTTACAATCCCGGTAAGGATCGATCTGTAGCGTATCCTGAAAACCATTATCATGATGCCGATAGCAATCAGGGTCATCACGTAAAAAAATACATATCCGGAAGCTCTTGTGTCAAGGTAGAAGAGACTGGCACTGTAAATCAGGAAAGCAGCTGCGATAGGTGAAAGCGTGCGGAAAGTCAGGACTTTTATCTCATTCTCCTTTCTTGTTTCCCTCGTCGGAAGCAAAATTGAGAAGGCAGCCAGGATTAAAACCCCGTTCCAAGCAAAGAGAAGGTTTAAAAGGTCAAGTGTAACTGCAATAATGAAAATTGTAATTGCAGTTATGACAAACCACAAGTTCTTCTTCAGGTAGGGAGCCCTGGCATCCTTGTCCTGTAAATTCGATGGAAGATCAAAAACATATGTCGGCAGGAGGGTGACAAAAAGAGGAATCTCGTAAACAAGCCCAATTTTTGCAGCAATAAATAAGAAGGCAATGAGGGAGGAAACAAAGGCAAAGAGGATAAAAATTGCCCTGTTCAGAGGCTTGTAATCAATTGCGGTTGTGGTTGTCTTGTAGCCTTTATTGGCGAAAGCCACAACGACCACAATGATTCCAAGTATGAAGTCGGCCAGGAATAGAAGTATCTGATAGTAGTGGGAAAGGTAATCTGTTTTCAAGACAACGTGCTGCAGAGTGTTTACCAGTATCAGGAAGAGGGCAATACCTGACATTGCTGTAAAGAGGTAGACTTCGAATGGGAACTTTCTCATCGAGCTTCCTCCCTCGGGACCATTGATCCCGTATCCTTAGACAATACCATCTGCGGAATCTCGACCTTGAATCTTATAAGTGAGTTCCCCTTTGAATCTAGAGCAAGGCCTATCTCGTCGCCGTCAGCAAGCTGCAGTTTCTTGAGGTTCTCAAATCTCTTCCCACCTATGGCATGTCCATTAAGAGAAGATCCATTCAATGATTTCTTGTCACGTATATAGAAGTGCCCATTCTCAAAACTGAAGATAATGTGCTCTATATTTACATATTCTGAATAGTGATTTCTGATTACATCTTTTCGGCCGAATGTATAGGGAAATTTATCAATCTTGATTGGCAGTCCTGCTTCTGGTATCAGGTTGATGAATATTGTCTCATTTGTGTTCTTGAAGTTGCTGAAAATATGACCGCAGATAGGGCATCTTTGCCTTGGAGTCGATAATGTGAAGCCACAGTTCGGGCATTCTATTTGCTTCCTTGTGTCCTGATGCGTGGTGTCTTCAAGTTGCAGTTTCTGCCCGTCCATTCTGCAATATATTGAATCGTCATAATAGGCACGCAGGCAAAGCGGGCAGACCTTCCTGGGGCCAGTCGGTGCGGGATCCTGCGGTTCCTTTTTTCTCCAGATCATCTATGCTTAGCCGTAATATTCTACTTCAATTATAGATTTATCCTTTCTGAAACCAGCATCATCGTTATCTTCCAAAGAGTTATGAATCAGGTGTAACTATTATTGTAGGCCTCAGGTGACGGAGAGCAGGCCGAGCCCCTGGAGGGCAAGCAACATATATTGAATTGCAAAACCGGCAACAAGGAGACCGAATATCCTCGTAATCGCCTTCATGCTCTTTGGACCCATTATCTTCAATATCCTGTCGGAAAGACTGAAAAAAACAAATACTATGATAAAAAGCAGTGCGACTGAAACTACAGTTAAGATCTGATTTGGATAAAACGGCCCATTCATAAGTATGATGACAAGCGATATTGCACCAGGCCCGGCGAGAAGCGGTGTTGCAAGAGGCACTATTCCTGCATCCAATTCGACGTTTCCACCCTGCGATTTAGGTCGGTCGCCCTCCCTTACCATCTGTATGCCCATTATAAGCAGTATAAGGCCTCCTGCAAGTTCAAGCGCCTCAGTGCTGATTCCAAAGAACAGCAGGATGTATTTCCCCACCAGTGCGAAGAAAAGAAGTATGAGAAAACCGTAGAAAGATGCGTCCTTGGTTACTGTTCTTCTGGATTCCGGTGTCATGCCTGATGTAATGCCCAGAAAAAGAACTAGAGCCCCAAATGGGTCTATAACGACGAAAAGCGGCATGAAGACCGCGAGGAAAGCATAAATAAAACCAATGGACACACTGTTGCATAGATGTGCCATATATATTGTTACTGTAACCTAACGTTCTGTGTCGAGGAGCTGGGTTTTTGGGCCTGGAGGGCCATATGGCAAGCATTATTATTAAATGAATGATAATCCTGTAATGCGCGTTCTAATCCTGGGTATAGATGGGTATATAGGGTGGCCACTTGCACTCCATCTGCTTGATCGTGGGAATGAAGTATCAGGGGTGGACAGCTTCTATACCAGGAAGAGAGTAAGAGAGGTGCATTCTGCCTCTGCAATCAGAATTGGAACGATGAAGAGCAGGATCAGGAAAATTAAGGAACAGACAGGCAAAGAAATTGGGTTCATACGAGGGGACGTAAGCAATCCTGATCTAATGTATACCGCTGTCAAGACATTCCAGCCGGATTGCGTGATTCATCTTGCAGAACAGAGATCTGCGCCATACTCAATGATAGGTTTGAAGCAGGCTTCCGAAACTCTTCAGAAAAACATGATAGGCACTATCAACCTGGTGTATGCCCTGAAAGATTATTTTCCTGACTGCCACCTGATCAAGCTCGGTACAATGGGAGAGTACGGAACTCCGAACATAGATATCCCGGAAGGATTTTTCGATGTGGAATACAAGGGCAGAAGGGATTATCTCCCGTTTCCAAGGAACGCAGGATCCTGGTATCACTGGTCGAAGGTCCACGACTCAAATAATCTCATGTTCGCAAACAAGGTATGGGGCATCCGTGTCACAGATGTTATGCAGGGAGTTGTTTATGGAACTAGAACTGAAGCTCTCTCCAGACACAGATCAAGCACTCGCTTTGATATTGATGAGGTCTGGGGAACTGCCCTGAACAGGTTCTGCGCACAGGCAGTTGCAGGGCTTCCAATAACGCCTTACGGAAAAGGTGGACAGACAAGGGGATTTCTATCACTGGATGACAGCATACAATGCCTTACAATAGCCGCAGAAAATCCCCCGGAAGCCGGCGAGTATAGAGTGTTTAACCAGTTTGATGATTATTATTCCGTCATGGAACTCGCCACTGAGGTAAAGCGGATATACGACCAGAATCACAAGAAACCAGCCGAGATACTGAATGTTCCGAATCCAAGAATAGAGAAGGAGGCTCATTATTACAACCCTGAGATGAAAAAGCTGCGTGAGCTTGGTTACAGGCCCCGGAGAAGCCTCCAGGAAGGAATTTCCGAAATGATAAAGGATCTCGAACGACATAAGAAGACCATTCAGTCCCTGAAGGACGTAATAATGCCCAGGACTGAGTGGAAGGAAAGCAGAGGACTATCTTGATCTTTTTGCCATGTCAAGTGTCCTGGCTAGGGATGCGGAATAGTCCACCGCATGACCTACACTGATCCATTCATCCCTCTGAACCTCCACCGCAAAAACCGTCCTCCCTGCGAATGTAAGGGCATCAATGGCGGGAGTCAATTCAATGTTTGCTTGAATAGAATGATCGATTCTTCCAAGTATTTCGCTGTTGAAGATGTAGGTCGCGCAAAGGGCAAGATTCGATTTTGGTTTTGAAGGTTTTTCCTCAACGCTCTTGACGACCATATACCCGTCCTGCTGCATGACTTCTGCGACTCCGTATCGTTTTGGATCTTCCACTCTCATCAAAAACAGCACAGAGGAACCAGTCTTCTTGTGTATCTCCAATCCGGTTGAATAGGCTGTGTCATTCAGTATGATACCGTCTCCGGCATTAAGCAGGAAATCATTACCGTCAATGAACTCCCTTGCCTGCAGCACAGCATCGCCAAATCCTCTTTGCCTTTCCTGGTGCAGGATAGTTGCATCAGGCAGGTTTGCCCGTATATATGCATGTGTGATCTCGTCCGCAGGATTCAGGATTATTGCGATATCGTTCACGCCATGATCAACCATTCTTGAATAGACGGCGTCCAGTATGGGTCTGAGCACTATATCACCGCCTAGCTTAAGGTAGATCGGGAGAAGTTCCTTCCTGATGCGACCATTGAGTCCGGACCTGGTACCTAGACCTGCGGCAGTTATAACGCCTTTCATTATGCGTAGTTATTGCCAGGAAATATTTAATGGACTAGCTCAATTAGTAAATGGACTTTATCTAACATATAGTCTCAGGTCCTGAGTCTATATGCTGTTTCGCTATCTGACTTTATGAAACTGTACAGAAAAACAACAAATACCCCGACGGCATGATCCAATGTGGCTACCGCCAGAAATGACTTTTTTACACTGGATGATTTTAACCTCGACGGGAAGACTGTCTTCCTCCGCCTTGATATCAATGCGCCGATAGATCCATCAACAGGGGACATCCTTGACTATTCAAGGTTCAGTGCTCATGTTGACACGATCAATGAACTCAGAGGAGCCAAGGTCATCATAATAGCACACCAAAGCAGGCCTGGAAAAGACGACTTTGTCAGCCTCAGGACACATGCAGCACACATGAGTATGATGGCTAAAAGAGATATCAGGTTTGTTGATCAACTCTTCGGATCGGCGGTTACAGCAACAATTCAGAAAATGAAGCCGGGCGATATAATTATGCTCGAAAACAGCAGGTTCTATTCTGAGGAAGTTTCACTTGACGGTGCTGACCTTGAGACCATGGTGTCATCCAATATAGTAAGAATGCTTGCGCCCCTCATGGACTATTATGTTATAGATGCATTTCCAGCAATACACAGGCCTCAGATTACACTTACAGGTTTCAGGTCAGTGAAACCCAACATTGCCGGCAGGCTGATCGAGAGGGAAATTAGTGCCCTTGAAAAATTCAAGTCACCTTCTACAGGAAACAAGATCGCGATCCTGGCAGGTGCAAAGATAAGCGATTCAATTACTGTGACAGGTAGTTTTCTGGAGAAAGGGGTAGTTCAATATGTGCTTGCTGCTGGAGTTGTAGGGAATGCATTTCTGCATGCAATCGGAAAGAACATTGGAGAAAGATCCCTGGCTTTTATCAAGAAAAATAACAAAAATTACACCGAACTGATCAAGATGTGTGCTGATCTCTACAAAAAATTTCCGGGAAGGATAATACTTCCAGATGATGCAATACTGAACCCTTCTGGGCGCAGAATTGAGATTGGATCCAGGGTTCCGGATACGGAACTTATCGCTGACATAGGAATTGATACTATTGTCAAGTTTTCCGGATATATCAAGAAAGCAGATGGGATTTTCATGAATGGCCCTATGGGAATGTATGAAATAGATCAGTACTCGGCCGGGACAAGAGAAATCTTCAGCGAAGTTGCCGAATCTCGAGCCCTGACTATTGCCGGCGGAGGTCACACTTTAAGTGCACTAGAGCGCATGGGTTTGATGCGCAAAATTACCCATGCATCCACCGGCGGAGGTGCGTTGATAAGCTATTTATCGGGTGAGCACATGCCTGTTCTCGAAGCTCTCATGGAGAGCCGCAAACTATTCGCAGGTAAATGATATGGATTCAGAAGCACAGGCAAATTTAGTTGATGAAATAAACATGACGAGGTCCCTTATGGATTCCACGGACAGGCAGATCTCCACGGTGGACAAGGCTTACCAGGACCTCGCAGTCACCCTTGCGGTCGTGAACGAGAAACCAGAGCTTGCTGACAAGACTGTCAGAATTTCCATCGGCTCAGGAATGTATGTAGAGGGTAAGATCGAGGGTTCGGACAATATCATAGTTCCAGTTGGTTCTGATATATTTGTCGAAGCCACCACTGGGGAAGCCAGGAAGAGGATTGAGGAAAGCATGGAGAGCCTCAGAAAGACACTTGATGAGCTTTTGCAGAGGCAGTCAGATCTGAGGATCAGGTATGACAGTCTCATGGCGATCGCACAGCGTGCAACCTCTTGAGAGAAGCGGTCAATGTTTGAAGGTTTCAGGAAGAGACTTGGTGGTATTTTTTCCTCCAAGAATCGGGAAGAAGTTTTCAAGAAAAGTGAACTTGGTGGAAGAGTATTAGAGGCATTGATTGAATCTGATGTCTCGGTGGCTGTGGCAGAGAGGATCTCAGATATTTCGGAAAAGTTTGTTGAAAAATCTGGCGGGAAGATAACCGAGTCGCAGATGATTTCAATTATAAGGAAAAGTGTCAAGTCCGTACTGGATTCAGTCGAAGCGCCTGTGGACATCCTTAAGCCGCCAAAGAAACCTTATGTTATTATGTTCCTCGGTGTAAATGGAGGAGGCAAAACAACAACAATTGCAAAACTGGCAGCTTTACTCAGAAGCAAGGGATCAAGGGTTGTACTTTCTGCCTCGGATACTTTCAGGGCAGGCGCTATTGAACAGATAGCTCACTGGTCGAACGAAGTAGGAGTGGAACTGATAAGACATGATAAAGGATCGGATCCGTCCTCAGTTGCATATGATGCGATAACTCATGCTGTGGCAAGAAAGATGGATTACGTTCTCATAGATACCGCAGGAAGAATGCAGAACAACAAGAACCTTGTCGAGGAGATGAAGAAGATCAAGAGGGTGGCGAAGCCGGACCTGACCCTCCTGATACTGGATGCAATGATTGGCCAGGATGCGCTTCTTCAGGGAAAGACCTTCATGGATGATATCGGCTTTGACGGGATTGTTATAACTAAGCTTGACACGGATGCAAAAGGCGGCCTCTTGATATCACTATGCTACGAGCTGAAAAAGCCTGTCTACTTCATAGGTATCGGACAGCGTGTTGAGGATATAATGGGATTTGACAGCAACTGGTACCTTGACAGGCTTTTTCCAGAGTCATTTAACTGAGGAAAGTACTTCAGAGACTTTCTTGACATCCATTTCCGTTATGATAAGAGGTATGTTCTCTATTTCAGCTAGCTTGACCGCAAGGTCATCAATTCTTCCTGCCCTTATGTAGACAACAGCAGCAGGCTTCAGTGGATGTACCCTGATTGCTATCATAGGGCTCCTTCCCAGCTTCACTTCAGTAAAGAAAATGGCCCTCTGGCTTGACCATCCATACAGAAGGGAATATTCCGAGTAGGAGAATGAAAGAATCGCCTTGATCCCGTCTACTATAGTATAGCCCATGATGTGCCTTGAAGTTGACACCGGTGAAACGTTCTCGCCCTTAACAAGCTCAATGATTCTGTCAAGTGATACCTCATGATCATAGTCCCTTATGTCAATGAGAGCATCAGATGGGACGCCTGAACTGTATCTTCTTATGAGGTGCCCTCCCCTGGATCGATCTATCTCGATCATTGCCTCAACAATCTTCCTTATAGATGATACGCCTGGCGATTTTCTTCTGCCGGATTCGTAATCGCTTATAACTGATGGCGAGATATGAAGAGATCTTGAAAGATCGAGTTTATTTATCCTGAATTCTTCTCTCCACTTCCTGATTGTCTCTCCTGGATTCTCTGAAATTGTAATCTCACCGGCGATTTTCTCTTCCAGCTTCAAAGAACCACCACGTAATGGATAACTTATAGGTATGTATTAAATTCTTCATGCAGTCACTATCCATTTCCCGGTTCTGAACAGCATAATACTGAGTGATTTGGTCAATGCTCCCCCAGATATGTTGCTACCGGCAAAAGTTCTGATAGATCCCATAAGGTCAAGGATGTTACCTCTCAGTTTTATATGAGAATTATCAGCGGTGTCAAGAACAGAGCGAACCGCATCGAGGAGATGTGTACCGGCGTTGACCGAAACAAATGAAGCCAGTCCGCCTTCCTGGACCATTCTTATCGTGTTCGCTGCTCTTTCGAGTTTTCTATGCATTGCCGCCTCTATGATAATGACATTCTTTGTGGTGGTACCTATGGTTGATGCGATCTGGTCGGTGGACAGCCCTTTGGATCTTAGGGCAAGGATTTCCAATTGTCTTGGGGTCAGAATGGTCTGCTTTGCATCCATGCCATAAGGAATAAAATGGTAAACATTAATGTTTACTGTAGTTTATAAGTAAAGATATTTAATTCCCAAATGTTCACTGTCAGGATGAAAAGATACCTGGCCGTGATATTAATTATGGCTGTCATCGTAATACTTATCGGCGGCTACCTGTATGTTCAAAAACCTTCCCAGTCCCTAGAAGTTTACGCAGCAGATGCATATGTTGCAGAAGCAAATCACCTTATAGCTGGTTTCAAGAATGCGACTGGCTTACCGATAAATGATGCGAAAGGCGGTGGATCGTTCACACTAGCAAGCGAAATAGGCCAGGGTGATCCAGCTGATGTTTTCATATCTGTCGCACTGGATGCCTATGAGAAACAGTATCTTGGTTCAAGATACTCTGGTTGGGCGGTTGCATTTGCAGCAGACAGTCTGGTAATAGCGTATAATATTGCCACACTGACTGGCGCTTCTAAGTCCGTGATATCAGGATTTGAATCTGCAGCGGCATCGAACTCTGCTTCAGGATATGCCGACGCCTTTGCAAATCTTACATCTGGAAACTTCAAGGTGGGCATATCCGACCCAAACAAGGATCCGGCTGGTCTTCGCGCTATGATCTCGCTCGAGATTGCAGGCTACTTATACCATAACGGAAATCTTTCCTTCTATCTAGAAAGGATGCAGTCCGATGGTGCAATAGCTTCCGCAAGCAGTGCTGCTGAACTCGTTGCACCGCTGGAGCAGGGGAGCATTTCGTTCCTATACATCTACAAATCATCCGCAATTTCACAGGGACTTGGTTACATAGAGCTGCCACAGGATCTGAACTTTGGAAATTATTCTTTAGCATCCTTCTATTCCAAATTCTCTTACAACACTGCAACAGGATACCAGGCGGGGTCTCCCGTTTTTCTGTATGTATCCGCGCTGGCTAACGACTCTTTCCGCTCAGAGGCGATGAAATTCGTGTGTTATGTGATAAATAACAGTGCGCAGATGGCGGCCTTTGGCATGGATGTCCTGAAGACAGGTTTCGTATATGCCAACGCGACCATTCCAGCCTGTTTGCAGTTGCTTGTTTCTAATGGCAAGTTATCTATGGCGGGCATGTTATGAAGGTGAATCTGTAATGACAATTGGAAATAGGGTCAAAGACACAATCTGGATTCTTTCCATTATAGGTGCTATCCTGCTGATCCTGCCGATTCTTGTGCTCCTCTACTATGGTTTCGTTGTTTACAGATCTTCTACCGGCTTCAGCAATCAGGTCTTTGAATCCATATTGCTTACGCTGATCACTTCGGCCATATCCGCAGCCGTTGTGTTCCTTCTGTTCACACCGCTTGCATATGAACTTGCCTCCTCGAAGCATTCCGGTCTCGAAAGCATATCAGACATACCTGCAAGCATACCTCATCCAATCGTGGGTATTGCATTCCTAATCCTAGGAAGCCCATTCACCCCTACAGGGAGGTTTCTGGCCTCCATAGGTATCAGCTTCTTCGACTCCATTCAGGGAATAGTTGTGGCATTGACATTTGTCTCAGCCCCAATCTACATAAGAACAATGCAGTCTGTATTTTCCTCAAGAAAGCAGGATGCTGACCTGTACACGATGTCTCTTGGCACTTCGAGAATAAAGATGCTTTACGGAGCGATCCTGCCATCCCTGAAGAGGGAAACGCTCTATGCAGGTCTCACATCAATGAGCAGGGGAATGAGCGAGTTTGGATCCATTGCAATACTGGCGTATTATGTTACGCAATATCCATTCGCCGGGGTAAGCAATGCGTCTGTTCTCATTTACAATTATTACGGCTATCTCGGACCCGGCGTTGCCGTTTCAGCATCAGCCCTTATGATCGTTGTTTCCATGGCTGTTCTTGCTGCTGCAAGGCTTTTAGGAAGGGTGGGGAACTGGAGGTCGCTATCCGGGAATGATTGAGGCAAATTTTCGCAAGCGGTTCGGGGAATTCGAGCTTGATGCATATATTTCGGCCGAAGGCATGATTCTGCTGACCGGACCAAATGGATCCGGAAAGACAACCCTTCTTAAGGCGATTGCAGGTTATTTTAGCATAGATTCGGGAAGCATTGTTGTAAACTCAGTCAATATAACGGACATGCCGGTCTCGGCAAGAAGAGCAGTTTACGTGGGTACTGACTCAAGTATTAACTCGTTGGGAGTTAGAGAGCATATCCTATGGCCAAAATCATCCATGAGCACCGCGGAAAAAGAGAGAATAACGGATTTACTCGGAATAGATTTTGATGGTAAAGTAGGAAGTCTGAGCCTCGGGCAGAGGATACGGGTATCGATAGCGACCGCCATTATAAGTGAGGCGAGAATTCTGCTCATAGATGAGGTTCTTGCTAACATAAGCAAGGTGCATGAATTTGCTATGGCTATGAGGGAGCTTACTTCTAAGCAGAGAATAGATGTTATTGCGGCAATGCAAACTGACAGCCTTAGGGATATTTTTGATCATTCTTTCGCAATAGATCAAGGTTCCCTGAGCAGATTAAAATGATTTTATACTAAGATTTGGGGGACAATTGTGCCAAGGTCTCGCTTACAGCCTTGTCCACTGCTGCATCACTTCCCAGGCTGTTCTTCCAGCCCAGCGAAGAAAGTTTGCTGATCGAAAGCTCTGCGATCTTGACATCTCCTTTCCAACCTCTCCCTTCGAATCCGCCGGTAAACCTGTATTTGACATTTTCAAGGTGCATTGCTCTTGTAACTGAGTCAGCAATCCTTGTGACCGGTGTGGTTCCAACGTTACCCAGATTCACGATATCCGTCTTCGAGAGCTTCTCATGAACAAAGAGCATGGAACCAACACAATCGGTGACGTGCATGTAGGATTTTCTCTGTGTGCCGTCACCAAGAATCTCAAGCGATTTGCTGTCCTTCTTCAATTTGTGGATGAAATCAAAGATCACGCCATGTGTTGAGTTCTTTCCGACTATGTTAGCGAACCGGAACATGGTTGACTTGAATCCGTAATAATGGGAATATGCAGCAATGAATCCTTCCCCAGCCATCTTTGAGGCGCCATAGCTGGAAATTGGTAGATAAGGGCCGTATGTTTCCGGCGTTGGGAGCTGTGCTGCCTCCCCATACACGGTTGAGCTTGAAGCGAATGCAATCTGTGCTGTATCGGATAAGCGCATGAATTCAAGTACGCCCATTGTGCCCTGTGCATTAACCCTGAAATCGAGGAGAGGATCCGACGATCCACCCTTGACATCTGAATTTGCAGCTAGATGTATCACCAGATCGAACATACCGAGGTCCTTCATGAATGCCGGGTCGTTGATGTCTCCTTTCCTGAAGGAAAAGTTCCTGTTTTTGGATAAGGGCTTTACAAAGCGATCATCCACATTCGACAGGTTATCTATGCCTACGACCTCATTGTCCTGGATGAGAACTTCACTCATATTAGAACCGATAAAGCCTGCGGCTCCAGTAATCAATATTTTCTTGTTTTTCATTTGTACTTTCTTATATCATAATACCGCTAATCATATTTTCCCATATATTAAGGAAAAGCATTCAAGGTTCCCGATACAGCATAACATATGCAATGATTTAGTCAAATGGATGATCATATGCCATCTTTCCGCCGATGTGGTGGAATTTCCCCTTGTGGAAGACAAGAGGCTTCTTTTCGCTGTCATAGTATCCTGCGAGAACTTTTCCAATGAACGCAGCATGATCCCCTGTCTTGAACTCATCAATTACCTTGCACTCGAAGTTAGAAATGCAGCCTTCGATGAGAGGCGGCTTTATGTGCTTTGAGGGAAACGTTTTGAATTCAGCAAGCTTGAATTTGTCGTGTGACTTGAAAGAGTAGTTTCCGGCCACATGGGCAAGATATCCCTGATCGTCAGAGCAGTAGCTGATGCCAAATTCTCCTGAAGAATGTATCATTCTGTACGTTTCTCGTTCATAGCCAACAAATGCAGCAATCAGAAAGTCCTCGATTGATACTCTCAAGGTCCATTCAGCAGACATAACATTTACTGCTTCGTTGAGTTCGGATGTAACGAGAGCTACTGTTGTAGTTGTAAAATTTTGCGCTTCCAAGATATCAGCAACACGCACCAGAGAGTATTAAGAAATAATATTAATTACTACTGGAAGTTTTGCAGAAAAGCATGTTCATCAGAGCAAATTACTAACATGTTCGTGGGCTAGCACATATAGATGAGTGAAATTGGGAAGCAATCTGAATACCGATGGAAAATATAGCCTCCGGATATCAATCAAGGCCACTTCTTGTTTTCTGGGAAACCACAAAAGCCTGCGATCTAACGTGCAGGCATTGCAGGGCAACGTCTATGAAGCTTCCTGCAGAAGACGAGTTGACTCTTGATCAGTCAATGGATTTCTTAAACCAGCTCACCGAATTCAACGGAAAACCCCCTGTTTTGATTATGACCGGAGGGGATGTCATGAAAAAGCAAAACCTTGCAGAAATAATGCATCATGCAAGAGATTTGAAGATACCTTTTGCCCTTAGCCCTGCTGTAACTGGCCTTGGCAATGAAGGTAGTTTCAGTCTAGTAGAGGGTTCAGGAGCTTCATCTATCTCTATCAGCCTAGATGGAAAGGAGGGATTCCATGATTACCTCAGAGGGATTGGTGTTTTTCAAAAGACTATTCGAACGCTAAGAGCACTCAAAGAATCTGGAATAAACATACAGGTTAACACACTGGTCTCAGGAAATAACCTGACGGACCTTCCATGGGTATTGAAAATCTTACTTGAGCTTGGAATAAAAACTTGGGAAATATTTTTCCTGATCAAGGTTGGAAGAGGGATGGATGTGGAGGATGTAACCTCAGAACAGTATGATGCTGCATGCAAATTTCTTGTTTACGCCGCAGGTTATGGAATAAATATAAGAACTGTTGAAGGACCTTATTTCAGAAAGCTATCAATTGACCATAACAATGATGTGAGCCTGGGAAACAACAGGCTTTTTTCAGAGCTTAAGGAAACGGCCGTAAAATTATGCGGCCACCCTGAGCATGGAAAAGACAGAATTCCGGTAGCTAAGACATCAGATGGAAATGGCATCATCTTCGTTTCGCACAACGGCCGCGTCAGGCCCAGCGGGTTCCTCCCTCTTGATGTTGGGAATATACTTGATAAGCGACTTGTTGAAGTCTATGAGAAGAGCGAGATACTGAAAAGAATGAGGGATAGATCTAATATAACTGGTAAGTGCGGCGCTTGCCAGTATCTTGAAGTTTGTGGTGGGAGTCGTGCAAGGGCATATTTTTACAGAGGCGAAGTCTTCGCAGAGGATCCTGTTTGTCCTTTGCAGCTCAATCAAGGGGAGTCAATTTAACGTTATACAAAAGCTCAAGGCGCGATTATTAAATCAAGTGAACTGCTAACTCCTCAATGAGGAGACTTGCTGTTCCGCGGGATTTGCGTTTCAGGATAAAACAATTAACTGGTTGATTTTTCGTTGCGAACCTTGGACTGGTATTTGTTTTCTTACGCTTCGACAGCCTGAAGACAGCATGGGCTTGTTGAAGACCCACCAAGCCCTCCCCAGAAAAATTCCTCTGAAACCATTAACCACCTTACTTTTCGGAGGAGTATCTAGCCATTCCATGTGTGAGCATGACATCCTTCTTACAAGCCTACAAATTGATTTACTTTCGTACAACAACTGAAATCTTTGGTTCCCATATATATATTTGATAAACGAAATGTCCTGCTACAGTATGACAATATATCTCCGCCTATATAGAACTAATAAAAATATTTATATATAGAAATCAAGTGCAAGTGGTGAGGTCAAAAAATGTCATCTGAAGAGTCAGATACAGGCTGGAACTATAGCGCCAAGGGAACAACGGGACAGAAAGTGATAGTCGCAATATTACTTATCTTCCCAATGCTGATATTTGGTATTACTCCCTTATACAATAAGGACAAACCAACATTGCTTGGGCTGCCATTTTTTTACTGGTTTGAGACAATTTGGTTAGTAGTTTCTGCTGTCTTCTATGTAATAGCCGCTCTAATGCTTAACAGGATGGAGGGAGGCGACTCGCAGTGAATAATTACATTATACTCTCTGTTTTCGTGGCCCTCTTCCTAGTCTTTGTTGCGCTGGGATTCGGCTCATCAAGATTCAGACGAGGTGACATGAGTGATTTAGGCGAGTGGGCTCTTGCGGGAAGAAAGCTTGGTGGTTACCTTGCATGGTTCCTCGTGGGTGCGGATCTGTATACAGCATACACATTTATTGCAATACCAGAACTGGTGTATGAGAAAGGTGCAGTTTACTTCTATGCAGTCCCATACGTCGGAATGACGTTCGGTATTGCAATGATTACTATGCCGAGGCTCTGGAGAATGGCGAAAGGCAAAAACTATGTTACAGCAATAGACATGGTGCAAGATAAATTTAACAGTAAGACCCTGGCAATATTGCTCGCTTTCACAGGAATTGTGGCAGAGCTACCTTATATAGCACTCCAAATCTATGGAATGCAGGCAGTTCTAACAGTAATGATCGGCCATCTGACCACTACAGACGCAAATATAGTGACAGAGATTGCCCTTATAGTTTCCTTCATTGTTCTCGCGGCCTTTACCTTTACCAGTGGACTAAGGGGGGCTACAATTACAGCAGTAATGAAAGATGCAATTATATTTGCCAGTGTAATAGTAATAATTGTAGTCGTTCCAATGAGAATCGGCGGTTTTGCGGTTGCGTTTACCGATGCAAAAACTCTTGCAACCGGTACATCGACGCTAGCCGGATTGTTCCTCAATGGATTTATCTCACTTACAATAATGAGTGCTCTTGCCCTATATCTATATCCGCATGCGATAAATGGTGTATTCAGCACTAACTCGACTAAACGCCTTAGATTGAGCACTGCACTTCTTCCAATATATGGAGTTGGACTCGCCCTTCTTGCTCTTTTTGGAATTCTCATTTATGCCGTCCCGTCTGCATTGGGAGATGTTGCAAAATACGGTGCAGTTACTGTTGTACCATCACTGATATACGCCGAGTTTCCTGACTGGTTTGTCGGTTTTGCTTTCCTTGGCATCTTCATTGGCGGTCTTGTGCCTGCGTCTATAATGGCAATATCCCAGGCAAACCTGCTTACTAGGAATGTTGTTAAGGTCGCCAGACCGAACATTGACAGTAAGACGGAAGCTAGGCTTTCTAAATGGTTTTCAGTTATGTTTAAATTCATTGCCCTTGCATTTATCTTTGCAATTTCTGCGACCTATTCCCTTGAGCTACAACTCGTTGGAGGAATCATAATTCTTCAGACGCTTCCTGCGATATTCATAGGAATGTACACAAAGAGACTCAATAAATACGCAGTTGGCGTCGGCTGGGCTGCGGGTATGATAACTGGAGTTTACATGATCCTGGATGCTAACTTCTTCATAGCTCATCTTCCTTCGTTGCAGACAACATTCTTCAAGTTCGCTACTCCTTTCAGCTTCATTTACATTGGACTAATAGCACTGCTGGTAAACCTGCTCTTTGCTATTGTTGGGAGCCTTGTAATGGGCGGCACTAAGGAAGCCTCTGTAAAGACAACAAAAGCTTAACCTAATCCTGGAAAAACAGTGGGTTTTTCCAGTACTAATTTTATATTTTTTTCAAAAATCAATTTCTTTTTCTAATCTTCCTGAATAATACATTCCGCATGTTTGTTTTAAATTATATTGGGAGCTAATATTAAGGTTATTCATATCTAGGGAGAAAAAGATGAAGCAGTTCTCATATTTCACGCGTTCTGAGGATGTCCAAAATTCAAGTGGAGCTTCTTTTGATGTTCTTGTCGTTGGCGGAGGAATCATCGGATCTGGTGTGGCAAACGCTCTTTCACAGTGCGGAATTCGTGTTATCCTGGTCGATAGATCTGATTTTGGATCTGGGACTTCATCAAAGTCATCAAAGCTGATACATGGAGGGCTCAGGTATCTTGCGCAGGGAAGAATGAAACTGACCCGGAATCTACTAAAAGAAAGAAATTACCTTCTGAAGCACTCTGAAGTTGTCAGAAAAGAGACATTCGACATTCTGGTGGGGAAAGGACAGTTTGGAAAACTTAGCATCAGGGCAGGTTTAATTCTGTATGGATTGCTTGGTGGTGGCAGGCCGACCAGGTATATTGAGAATAAAGGAGAATATCCTGAAGATGTCAATGGATACTTTTCGTATACCGACTGCGTGACTGACGATGCCTATCTTACTGTTATGAATGTTGTTTCAGCTCATGAAAACAATGCCGTGTGCCTCAATTACGTATCTTTCCAGGGGCTGGAAAGAGTTGCAGGAGGAATCAAGGCACAACTAAGGGACATCATAACAGGTACAGAGTTTGAAATTCAGGCAAAGATGTTGATAAATTGTGCAGGCGCATGGATCCGCGGGTTAGTTCCAGGAAACAAAGTCAATCCCCAAACGATCAGGCTAAGCAAGGGAGTTCATCTGATATATCCAAGATCAGTATATCCAGGAAAGAATTCTGTCGCATTCAAGTCACCGGTTGACGGAAGACAGATGTTCGTGATTCCGCGGGACAAAGTTGTAATTGTGGGTACAACAGATACATTTACTGATTCGCCTGATGATCTTGAAGTCACTCCAGAAGAGAGAGATTATGTTAAAAAGAGCTGTGCCATTGTATCAGATTCCTTCGCCAAAGCTGATCCCATGGTAGAATATGCAGGCATCAGAACGTTGTATGGCAAAGGGAGTTCACCAGGAAAACTTTCAAGGGACTTTAAAATCATTGAAGACGACATCTCGATCACAGTGATTGGAGGAAAAGTAACTGATTACCGAAGGGTCGCATCTAAGGTTGCGAAACTGGTCTCTTCAAGAATCCATATGGGAAAAGTATTGCGTGATATCCCCCGACTGGATTATCCGGGTCTTCCCTGGCACAATAATATTGAGACTGCAATAAATTTTGAATGCGCAGTGACTAGCAGTGATATAATGGAAAGACGACTTGGCACATATTTCTTTGACCCAGAAAGGTTGGAAGAAACTTCAAAACACATTCTTGAATTTTTGGAAAAAAACAATGTAAAAATAGATAATGGGTTTTTTCATATATAAAAAGGAAAAAGAGGATTAATCCTCGTCGCCGCCCGCGCCTCCGCCTGGCGGTGAACTTGGGCCCCTTGATGCTTTTGTGGCTATAACATCGTCTATCCTGAGTATCATGACGCCTGCTTCTGTGGCGGAGTCAATTGCCTGGATACCGACCCTTAGGGGTTCTATAACTCCTGCCTTCTCCATATCCTCAACCTCGCCCGAGTAAACGTTCAGCCCATGGTACTTCTTGCCTTCGGCGTGCGAACTCCTGATCTTTATGAGAATATCTATGGGATCAAGTCCTGCGTTCTCTGCCAGTGCTCTGGGAATCTCTTCCAATGCGTTGGCAAATCTCTCGATCGCAAGTTGCTGTCTCCCGCCGACCTTCGACGCAAATTCCCTGAGCCTGAATGCAACTTCAGAGGCAGAAGAACCTCCGCCTGAGGTATACTTTCCATCCTCAACGGCTGCTGCAACAACGTGTAGTGAGTCGGTAATAGACCTGTCTATTTCGTCAACCACATGTTCTGTTCCTCCTCTAACTAGAACGCTCACGGCCTTAGGATTCTTGCAGCCTGTCACGAATGTTAGATAGTCGTCGTCGATCTTTCTTTGGTCAACAAGCGCGGCAAAGCCGAGATCAGATGATGAAAGTTCGTCAATTGATGAAGCAATTGTTGCTCCGGTTGCCTTTGCAAGTTTCTCGATGTCACTCTTCTTGACACGCCTTACTGCATAAATTCCTTCCTTTGAAAGGTAATGCTGTGCAAGGTCATCGATTCCCTTCTGGGTAATAAGCACGTTTGCGCCCGATTTCTTAACTTTTGCAACCATTTCCTTAAGCAGGTCCTCTTCCTGAGATAGGAATTTCTGTATCATGCTGGGATCGTCGATCCTTATGTTTGTGTCAAACTCAGGTTTCTTGATTTCAAGTGCTGCATTCAGCACCGCTATCTTTGCATTAGAAACAGAGTCCGGCATTCCAGGATGAACTTTTTCCTTGTCCACTATGATTCCAGAGATCATCTCTGTCTCTTCTATCTCTCCGCCTTTCTTTTTAACTATCTGTATGTTGTCAAAATCAACGCTCAACCTGTCGGCAGTCTTCTCGGCAACGCTTTTTACGACCTCGTAGGATATCTTTGAAAGCTTTTCCTTGCTTCCAGATGCACTCTTACTGCTAAGCGCAGTTTCTGCCATTTTCCGGAGGAGTTTCTCGTCGCTAATGCTGACCTTCTTGGCCATCTTCTCGAGAACTTCCTTTGCCTGCTTTGCAGCCAGTCTGTATCCTTCGGAAATGACTGTCGGATGAACGTTTTGCTTTATAAGATTCTCCGCCTCAGAGAGGAGAGCACCTGCGATTATGACTGCTGTTGTAGTTCCATCGCCTACGAAACTGTCCTGTGTCTTGGATACCTCGACCATCATCTTGGCAGCAGGATGCTCAACGTCCATTTCCTTTAGTATAGTCACACCATCATTCGTTATTACGATATCTCCAAGGGAATCTACCATCATCTTGTCCATTCCCCTTGGTCCTAGTGTGGACCTGACTGATTGGGCGATACCTTTTGCCGCCTCAATGTTGTTCTGCATTGCATCTTTTCCTGATTCTCTTTTCGTACCTTCCTTAAGTATGAAGATTGGTTGTCCACCCATCATGTTAATCGCATAGTAAAAATAAACTTCTATATAACCTTTGCTAGTTATATCCTGTTTGTTCTGCAGCACAAACTGTTTTTATACAATGAACGGGAGTTCTATTTTTTGTGGCTCTTTACGCTAGGAGTTCCCTGGCTTAAAAGACATGTTATATCCTATCATTAATGCTGAATCCTGCACTTGAGATTCCACTCCAGGTAACCGAAGTGAGTTTCAGATTTCGATTCAAAAATAATACATCACTCCAAAACTATGGAATACCCCTCTAATCGTGCTTACTTATCAGTAATAAAAGATAGGGATTTTAAACCTTGACGCTTGTGACTAATGGTAAAACCTGGATTTCGCAATGTAATAAAACTCAAGAGCCAGTGATATCCACAGTATTATAACATAGATGGGTCGATTAAGCGCAAAGACCGACGCTACAGCCTGCACTATTATTCCATAAACGTCATGAGTCCTGCCGTGCCTGATGCGTTGTATCCACTGAGCCGTAGTCAGGTTTGACTCATATATGTCTGTGAAGAGATGTGAAACAAGATCGACGAGAACGCCAAAGCTCGCGAAAGCGCCTACCTCCACACCTATAAAATCTAGCAGTAATTCCCTGTTGTATAAAATTAAAATACAATATATCACGAAAGATATGAGTGCCAAATAGATGCCTTTTGTCCTTCCAGTAAGAAAAAGATGCTCCCATTCCCTGAGATTTGAAACGTTAGTCATGTAGCTTGTAAACCTGTTTTTTATATTTATTGCTTTTGCGTGAGTAAATAAGCGCTGATTCTCAGATTGTAATTTCAATTGCTGAGATAGTTACCAAAGTCAGGATGCACGAAATACACAGTCTAGATTCCATTTAAAAGTGTCTAAGACCTATTTTTTACCTTACTTTATGTAATTATTGAAAGGCCGATATTTCTTTCTTACAGTTGGAATTTTTTGTCATAAATATTCATAGATCTGCGTATCACCCTGATGGCTTCATCCTTGCCCTGCCATCCCTTGACTATTGTCTTCTTATTCTCAAGAAGCTTGTATATCTCGAAGAAATTAGAAATCTCCTTCGGCAAGTGTTCGGGAAGTTGTTCAATGGATTCATAATCCCTGTAGATTGGATCCCTGGTTGCTACCGCCAGAATCTTATCGTCTTGCTCACCCTGGTCAACCATTTCAAGCAACCCGATCGGTTTTGCCTCGATGACAACTCCAGGAAATGTTTGCTGTGACATAAGCAGAATTACGTCCATTGGATCGTTGTCCAGATAGTATGTCTGTGGGATCAACCCATACTCGGCAGGGTACATAACCGAATGATGCAGCACTCTGTCGAGTATTATTCCGCAGAACGTCTTGCTTATCTCAAATTTACATTTACTTCCCCTTGGCGTTTCAACGATCATATTAAAAGTGTCGGGGCAGTTTTTCCCTCTGGGTATTGTGTGCCACAAGCTTTGCCCATCCATATGGCTATATTGCTTATATGCACTTTACTGTTATCACAACCGATCTGAAATGAAAGGTGAATGAAAATTTAATTATAGATACTATATCCATCCATGATATACACTGAATTTGTTAAGATTGCAAGCAGGTCATACACATACCTGAAGGTTGAAATGGGAACTGCACCGCTTGTGCTGCTAAAAGGCGAGAAAGGATTCGTAATGTGCGGTTACCTGAATCTTGAAGCAGCAGAGAAACTGAATGATATTGCAGTCAGGGTTACAGGAGTCAAAGATCTTGAGTCACTTCTTAATGCAAAGGTTGCCGGCCTTACATCCGGGGCCAAGGCGTTGGGAATAAAGGAAGGAGACAAAGTTTCCAACATAATTTACCAACTTTAAAGCTCGATAGCCAGAAAGCGAACTTCCAGATTATATTTCTTCGCAGCAGATGGCAAATAGTTCAGTTTCCTGGGCCGCTGCTAACTTTATTTTAATTTCCTTTTAAAGGTCGTTTAACCATCCACTCATTATAGCCGAGATGTTCAATCAACCGGATTATATTTAGAGACTGGATCGACACGATATATTAAGAAAAAGAATTTTAAATGATATACTATCCCTTCCTGATGTATGGTACGATTCTGGGATGGGAATTATTCGTTCTCATCGCATCAATTATTGGACTGATTTATGCGGGTATTCAGAGTTATCTCCTGCTGAAAATAAAAGTAGATGATCCGAAGGCTCAGGAGATTTCAGATTACATAAAAAATGGCTCAAATGCATTCATGAAAAGGCAGTACACGACAGTATTCGTCTTTGTAATTATACTTACAATAGTAATATTTGCTGCGTTTTATGCTTACGAGGGCTTCACTGATGGATGGAAAATTGCCCTGGGATTCTTTGTCGGAGCTTTGGGATCTGCAGTAGCCGGACTGATTGGAATGAATATCTCAGTCAGAGCAAATGTAAGGGCGGCTGTTCGGGCCAAAACAGGATTGAACCCTGCGCTTGCTGTCGCAATACGCGGTGGAAGCGTTACTGGACTCACGGTTATTTCACTTGCTTTGCTTGGGTTGGTTTCATTTCAGATTCTTTACGATAATCCTGAGCTGATGATTGGCTTCATATTCGGTGCATCTATCGTCTCACTGTTCGCGAGGGTTGGCGGGGGCATATTTACAAAGGGAGCAGACGTAGGCGCTGACCTTGTGGGGAAAATAGAGCAGGGACTCCCTGAAGATGATGAAAGGAATCCAGCTGTTATTGCCGATAACGTTGGAGACAACGTTGGCGACTGTGCAGGAATGGGTGCCGATCTTTATGAGACGTTTGTAGTCACAGCTCTGGCATCTCTCCTTCTCGCATTCCTTCTTGGCCTTCCTAAGAACTATGTTATCTTTCCCCTGGTTCTTGGTGCTGTGGCCCTCCTTTCAACCATACTTGGAATATTCTTCGTCAAGAAAGGGCCAAAACAGAGAATTATGGGGGCACTTTACAGAGGCCTTATTGCAACCGTTATATTCTCAATCGTTGGCTTTTACATCGTAATATACCTCCTTATGGGGAATGTTGCGGTGCTGTTCGTTGACGCCGTTATAGGCATAATAATAATGCTTATCTTCGTTTATGTAACAGAATATTACACATCGGAAAGATATGCACCGGTTGCAAAGATTGCAAAAGCTTCTACAACTGGAACAGGAACTAACATTATAACTGGGCTGTCATACGGACTCCAGGCAGTTTTCATACCCGCAATTGTGATAATAACAGGCATCGTAATTTCGTTTGGCATAACTTCTGATTATTTCCACTCAACGACGTATGGTCTTTATGGTATTGCTGTTGCTGCTGCCGCCATGCTTTCCGCGACTGGCATAATAATATCAATCGATGCCTATGGTCCTATTACGGACAATGCCGGTGGAATTGCAGAAATGTCCGGATTTGATGAGAAGACAAGGCGGGAAGTCACGGACCCGCTTGACGCAGTTGGAAATACTACAAAGGCAGTCACCAAGGGATATGCAATCGGGAGCGCTGTTTTGGCGGCTCTTACACTGTTCGCTGCATTCAAGATTGAAATAGATAGTGTACCTGCATTTGCGGTAGTGCCTATAGACAACCCGCTTGTCCTGGTTGGCTTAATTGTCGGCGCCATGCTGCCCTTCTTCTTCACATCCTACCTGATGAATTCGGTCGGCAAGGCAGCCTATGCTATCGTTGAGGAAGTCAGAAAGCAGTTCAGGGAGCATGTTGGTATACTCAACAGGACGGAGAAGCCTGATTACGGCAGGGCTGTTGATATTGTGACAAAGGAGGCACTGCATGAACTCATGATTCCTGCACTGATAGGTATTTTGACACCTATCGTTATGGGCTTTGTTCTTGGACCGCTTGCTCTGGGCGGCGTCATTATCGGTGTGATACTATCAGGTTTCCCGCTTGCAATAATGATGACTGTAGGAGGAGGAGCATGGGACAATGCAAAGAAGTACATAGAGCAGGGAGAATATGGAGGCAAGGGATCTGAGGCGCATAAGGCTGCAGTTGTTGGTGATACCGTGGGCGATGCAACAAAGGACACAGCCGGTCCGGCAATAAATCCTCTTGTGAAGGTAGTAAACACCGTTTCTGTGCTCTTCATAGCAATAATGCTCAATCATTACGTAATTATGGGAATAGCCTCAATTTTCTGAGCATCCCATTTTTATTTTCTTTTTGAATAGATTCTTCTCAATTACAGTGACAACATTTATTGAATGTGACGCAAATCTGGGATTACGTCCCTAATAACATCAATCCTCCTTCTGCTTATAATTGCCCTGTTACTCGGAGAGTTCCTCCAGAGATACGGAGTCCCTGCAGTTGTGGGGGAAATCCTTGCAGGTGTGATTCTTGGTCCAGCCATCCTCAATTACATTCAACCAAGCGCAATCTTCAGCTCAATTTCTGAAATATCCCTTTTCTTCATCATACTTTATATCGGAATCGAAGCAACGACAGATACATTCAGGGCAGGAATGGGCAAAAGCATTCTGCTAACATTGACCAGTTTCATAATACCAGTCTCACTGATGATATACGTTTCATTCATGTTTCTGGGCCTTGACCTGATACAGTCCATCGTCCTCTCGGTTGCGATTGGAGTCCCATCCATAAGCATAATTTCTGTTCTGCTTAAGGATAATAATATGCTGAAGATAAATGCGGGGAACCTGATACTAGCATCAGTCATCCTCTCTGATATAATTGCTCTCGCCGTAACATCGATATCTCTCGCGCCTAACAAGATATATGTTGAGGTCCCTGGAATAATATTTTTCCTTGTAATTGTTGTGGCAATAGATCACACGGTCAGGAAAAACTCTGACAGGGTAATGGGGTTCTTTGACCGCATTCATGCTATGGAAAGAGGCGAAAAAATCGTTTTTGGCGCGGTCATAGTAGGCGCCCTTTTTGTCTCCCTTCTTTTCGAATTGATCGGAGTGACATATGTTCTGGGCGCCTTCTTCGCAGGAATACTAATAAGTGACGTGGTTCTCGGCGAAGACCTTAACGGGAAGCTTAAGAGGACACTTTCACGCCTGAATGACAGCTTCTTTATTCCGATATTTTTCAGCATAGCAGGGCTTGAAGCAACTATACCGGGAGAAGGAGACATAAAAATTCTGTCAGTACTGGTTCTTCTTTCGGCCGGAATTGGCGGTACATTGACATATCTTGTCTCTCGAAAGACGATCAGGGAGATAAAACCAAGGGCGACAACCGGTGTCCTTGGATCAAGGGGGGCCATCGGCATAATAGTTGCATCCCTGGCGCTTTACCAGCCGGGCATATCCACCCCGGGCAGGTCAATAAGCTCAAGCCTTTATTCAGTTGCAATTTTTGGAATATTGATCCTATCAATCGGATTCGCCTCCCTTGTCAGGAAGCAGGATACTGTCAATGACTCTCAAACCAGCGGTTGATCACTGTGCAATTATCCTAGTGCCATCCCTGTCAAACGACACCCTGACTGTGAAGGTGGAATAATTTAACATCTCCTTCTGAAGATCAATGTTTCCCGGTTCAGAGAGGACGAGCACAAAACCCTGTGAGCCGCCGCCAAGCAGGCGGGCAGCCAGTGCCCCATTCGCGAAGGCTTTCTCTATAATCCTGTCGACTGTAACATTTGAGACCTCGCTGCCCAGCGATTTCTTCAGTTCCCATCCCTTGTTGATGATGCTGCAGACAGATGGAAAGTCTTCTTTCTCAATAGCAACCTTCATCTCTGTCGCGAGTTGCTTTACCTTGTCAAGACGTTCAATAATCTTCTTGTCCCCTTTGCCGGAGCGTGTAACCTGTTCCTTAAGAATCCTGCTGCTTTCCCTTGTTTTGCCTGTATAAACAAGAAGCATTGAAGATTGGAGGTTACTGATGAATCCACTTGATTCGTCAAAGAAGCTGATGTCAAAAGCATCTTTGCTGAACTCCATGTACTTGAAACCGCCAAAGGCGATCGCATAAGGATCCTGTTTTCCAAGAGTTATACCGAAGTATTCCTTCTCCAACCTGTAAGCCTCCGCAGCAAGCTCTTCCCTTGAGTATGTTTCACCCCGTACGTTGTGGATCAGGTTCAGAGCGGCGAGAATAAGAGAGCTTGAGGAGCCAAGGCCAGATCCGGGTGGTACATCGCTGTTTATAAGCAGCCTCCCCTTGCTTATGCCGAAGTCGGTGAACAGGTCCGCAAGTTTTTCCTGCAGGCCCTTCCTTCTGGTATGTTTTCCAACTATGCTGCTTCTGAAGAAATCCCTTGATGATATTTCGAGCGGCTTCTGGTCAAAATTATACTTGAGAGTGACTCCTCGATCTATTGTCGTGTTGACCACTGCTGAACCGTGGAGATCAGAGTATGGAGGAATATCTGTGCCGCCTCCTGCAAGACTGACCCGGAGCGGACTATAGGAAACGACGTCCCACATCTTTCCAATAATCTGACGCCACGCTTAAAATTATGCCTTTTTATGTGAAGTGATAATTGCGTTTATCTTTATACAGATAATACCGGTTAATAGAGGCGAAACAACCTGGCAGGTCGTATTTATGAATCTCTTTATCTTGGGAACAGACCGTTCTGGGTTGTTTCAATCGCATCATGCATTAGGAGCATTGGCTTTGGCGCAAGCTGGCCATTCATGGCAATTTACTTCAATCTCACTTTGGGCATATCCATATTCTATGTGGGGATAATATTCACGCTGCTTTCCGTGAGCTCTTCCCTTTTCAGCTTCCTGGGCGGTTATCTCGCTGACAAGGTAGGAAGGAAGAAGACGCTGGCCATAGGTTCATTTGCCGGTTTTTTCATATATTTGGTCATATCGATCCTTGTCCTTGCGGGTGCAGGATTCCTTATCATAATCGGAGTGTTCATACTCAGCTCAATTTCCGGCGCACTTGTCTTTCCATCCGCATCTGCATTGGTTGCCGATGTGACAACTGTAAATGAAAGGAACTCAGCGTATGCAATATACAGGATAATGTCAAACATCGGATGGGCGATTGGGCCGATAACTGGCGGGTACATTGCAGGAATAAGCGTTGGCTATATTTTCATGCTCATGTCTGTCACCAATGTTCTTCAGCTTGTCCTGATAATAAGGGTGCTGGCAGATAGAGGATATGATGAATCCGCTTCCAGGGTAAGAGGCTATTCCATCGATAAGAGGATTCTGCTGTTCGCGGCGGGGACCTTCTTCGTTACACTTGTTGCGTCGCAGTTCTCCGTCACGTTGCCCGTATATTCAACCAAGATAGTTGGGATTCTTGAGCAGCAGCTAGGCTATATTTACGCGGTGAATGGCCTGGTTGTTGTCCTCGGTCAGTATCCAATGACATGGATGACCCGGAGACTCAACGTCGTGAATGTTATGATACTTGGTTCCCTGTTCTATTCACTGGGCTACTTCCTTGTTGCTTTCTCCACAAGCCTTTACGGACTAATGCTTGATATGGTTTTCATAACAGTAGGCGAGAACCTTACAACGCCCGGCATGAACACTGTTGTTTCGAGAATTGCCCCTGCTGGTAAGACCGGACGCTACATGGGATTCCTCAGCATGGCGAACTCAGGTGGCAGGGCCGTGGGACCGTCCATTGGAGCTTTCCTGATGTTCTTCTTCGCATACCATGGGCTTGAAGTCTGGGGATCGATAGCGTCCCTCGGCATCATATCCATCAGTATTCTTGCTGTCTTCTATCTTTTTGTGTACAGATCATACGGGTCAAATGGACCCGACGCTGTATGAAAGCACTATCCCCAGCAAGAACAGGAAACCGATCACCGAATTTGCTCCGAAAAACGATGCTTTAACTGTCGCAGGATTCCTTGGGTCAATAATGCGATGCTGGAGGATCATAAGAGCAAGGATGGGAACAAGCATCAGGAAGTACCAGAAGGAATCAAGGTAAAGCCCGACAACAAGCATAGCGGCGAATGAAAGCGCATGCGTAAGAGTCGAGATAAGAAGGCCGCGATCTGTGCCAAACCTGGTCATAACAGTTTTAAGACCCAGCCTCTGATCCGTCTCAATGTCGGGTATCACATATATCATGTCAAAGCCGGCAATCCACAGGGTACTGGAAAGGAATATTAGGTAAATCTGGGGCGTCGAAGGAAGAAGCGGTGTAACAGCAAGATAACCGCCCATTACACCCATGCCTATCGTCGCGCCCATGTAGATATGCCTCCAGGGAGTTATCTTCTTCATGATTGGATCGGTTATGAACATGAATAGCACGATGGGCGAAAGAAGGAAGACGAGATAATTAAGTGAGTATGAGACAAGCTCAAAAATTGCTGAAAAAACTACTGTAAGCAGAATGGCTGCCCTGAGCGACAGCTTTCCGTTGACAAGGACCCAGTCTTTCTTTCTTGGATTTATCCTGTCCCAGGTCCTGCCCTCTATCCTGTTGATCGACATTCCCGCTGCTCTTGCCGATACTGCAGCGATGAGTATCAGCAGGAATGTGACAGGAAGGAATGCCCCCCTGGACGCTATCACGGCGCCGCTGAATATGAAAGGCAGATCGAACACAGTATGCTCTATCTTGATGAACTGGGAAACCTTGCGTAAAAATTCAAAGGCCAAGTTTTGACCACCTCTCCTTTACTTTCTTTGCAACCTCTTCAGACATTTCAAGGACATCGGGCCATCTTCGGTTGTAGCCTTCAGCTGCCGTTTTCCTTGTGGCATCTATTCCCATTTTTGAACCGTAATTGATTATTGGTGAAGCATGATCGAGCGTATCCGTAAGAGTTCCTGGCACTATAAGAACATCCCGTTCCGGATCGACTCTGGTACCAAGGGCCCATATGACCTGCTTCCTGTCATGCACGTTTATGTCGTCATCGACAACCAGGACGATCTTTGAGAACATGAGCTGGCCAAAGCTCCACATCGCGAACATGACCTTCTTTGCATGCCCCGGATACTTTTTCTTTATTGATACTACAACCACATCATGGAAAACCGCCTCTTCCATTGTGTTGAGATCGACTATTTCAGGGAACTGCATCTGTATCAGCGGCAGGAACATTCTTTCCACAGCCTTTCCTATTACAACATCTTCATGCCACAACTTTCCCACGATTGTTGTGGGATACATTGCATCGTTTCTTTCTATTATCTTCCTGATATGGAATACAGGAAACTGATCTTCAAGAGAGTAATAACCGGTATGATCACCAAACGGGCCCTCGGTCCGTGTCTCAGCGGGGTCTATGTAACCCTCGAGGACAATCTCTGCGTTGCGTGGATACTCCAGATCAACGGTGACTCCTTTGGCGAGCTCAACTCTCTTCTTGCCGACAAGGCCAACGAAGGAGAATTCATCCAGGAATTCCGGTAGGGGGGCAACAGCGGAAAACATCGTAAGAGGGTCGGAGCCTATCACAACTGCTACATCCATCTCCTTCTTACCCTGAGCGAGAAAGTGAGATGATCCGCCCTTATGGATGTGCCAGTGCATGCCTGTAGTTTCATTATCATAGACCTGCATCCTGTACATTCCTGCATTGCGAGCACCCGTAACCGGATCCTTTGTTATCACCATAGGGAGCGTTATGAATTTCCCTGCGTCCTGAGGCCAGGTCTTGGTGATAGGGTATCTTGAGAGATCGACTGTTTCAAGTTCTTTGTAACCCCCAGGCATTGAACCTGCAATTTTAGGCCTGACCCCACCAAGTTCCCTCCACATCTCGAAGCCACGGGATATCATGGATTCAGACTGATCCGGCATCCTTGTGAGGTTGCGCAATCTTTCACCGATGTTAGCGGGCTCGTCTCCTAGTATAGCAAGCATCTTTTCCCTGGTGGAGAATAGATTTCCTGTGGCAGGTATTTTAGATCCATTGACATTTTCAAAGAAAAGTGTATGCGAACTACCTATCCGCTCTTCCTCGCTAAGGATATGGGTAAGCTCAAGGTCGGGACTGACCTCATCCTTGACGATCCGGAGGTCATTCCTCTTCGCCAGGAACTGAACATAATCATGAAGATCATCGAATGGCATTGCACCGATATCACAAGCTGACTTATGATGTTTATTGACTTTCTAAAGAAGGTAAAGTGCAGCCCTTTTGAACACTGGCAATCAGGGGCAAATTTATGATACACATTTAAATATATAATTCAAACAATTCAAATGCTTTCTGACAACTTCACTGATTCCCCTTTCGCAAATATGATCTATATAGGGCCAATACCTAAAAGCCCCAGTATGAGATGTCTGCACATCACAAAGGATTTCAACTGTCATCAAGCAATATGTAAAGAATGGGAAAATAATATATATTTATTTTATTAGATATAATTGCATTCACTGGAAAGAAGATGCGATCGCGGCCTTAACTTTGGCCATGGAAACTACCGCAATACCTCCTGCTGTTTGTTCGTCGTAAGCTGTCCAGCCGCAGCAAAGCTAGATCTTTGGATTACTGGTTTGCCGCCCTCTCTGACTTGATACTGGCCCTGGCGGCGACAAGTATTGCAACAGGAATCCTGAATGGCGATGATGAAACATAGTCCAGGCCAATCTCGTGACAGAATTCAATGGTCTCGGGATCTCCGCCCTGTTCCCCGCATATACCTATCTCGAGGTCCTTCCTTGTCTTCCTGCCTCTTTCAACGCCGATTTTCATCAACTCCCCCACGCCGTCCCTGTCAATTGTGTTGAAGGGATCGAATTCAATGATGTTCTGTTCAAGGTACTTTGAGATGAATTTTCCTTCCGCGTCATCCCTGCTGTATCCGTATGTCATCTGTGTTAGATCATTTGTGCCGAAGGAGAAGAAGTCTGCGTACTCTGCGATCTTGTCTGCAACTAGACATGATCTCGGAACTTCTATCATGGTTCCTAACTTGTAATCGATCTTCTTCGGACCAAGGATTTCGTCTATCACCTTGACCAGCCTTTCCCTGATGATCTTGAGTTCGTTCGGGTGCCCTACAAGAGGAATCATTATTTCGGGAAGAAGCTCACGTCCTTCTGCGTCAACCTGTTTTGCAGCCTCCATTATCGCCCTGACCTGCATTTCATATATCTCTGGATATAGCAGGCCTATTCTGCATCCCCTGAAACCCAGCATGGGGTTGAATTCCTCTAGATTCTTAACAGTTTCAAGAAGCTTCTTTAGCTCGTCGATTTTTTCCCTCTTTCCTCCAAGAAGAGATCTTGTGTTCTGCAGGTTGTTGATCTCATTTATGAGGGATTCTTTGTCAGGAAGGAATTCATGCAGTGGAGGATCAAGTAGCCTAATTACCACTGGATATCCTTCCATCACCCTGAAGAATTCTACAAAGTCTGCAAGTTGCATTGGAAGAAGCTTGTTAAGATATTTCTGCCTCTCCGCAGTGGTAGTGCTGAGTATCATGCTTCTCACTATCGGGATTCGATCATTCCCGAGGAACATCCTCTCCGTTCTGGCCAGACCGATGCCTTCGGCTCCGTTTTCTCTTGCCAGCTTTGCCTCCTCAGGTGTGTTGGCATTCGCCTTGACACCAAGTTTCCTGTACCTGTTACACCATGTCAGTATCGTATCGAGATCTTCGGATGACTTGGCGCTCTCGAGCTCTATACTGCCCTTGTAAACAGTCCCGGTTGTTCCATCCACGCTGATAGTGTCGCCTTCCTTTAAGCTGAAATTCCTTGCCTTAAGAACACCTGACTTGGTATCAACGGTTATCTCCTCGGCGCCCACAACTGCCGGCTTTCCCATTGCTCTCGCCACTACTGCAGCGTGTGAAGTCATTCCCCCTTTCTGTGTGAGGAAACCCTGGGAAAGAGACATTCCCCTGACATCATCAGCAGTGGTTTCTGGCCGAACCAGGATCAGTTTCTTGCCCTCTTTTGCAAGTTCAACCGCCCTTGATGAAGAGAAGACAACAGTACCTATAGCAGCACCAGGAGACGCAGCAAGACCTTTGGCGAGCTCCACTTCCTTACCCGTCTTCTTTAGCTGGGGATGGAGTATGGAATCCAGTATTTCTGGGCCTATACGCATTATCGCGGTCTTCTCGTCAATCTTCTTCTCCTTGACGAGGTCTACGGCGATCTTGAGGGCAGCCCTTGCACTTCTCTTTCCGACTCTTACCTGCAGCATATAGAGCTTCCCCTGTTCTATTGTGAACTCAATGTCAAGCATATCCCTGTAATGATCCTCCAGTATCCCGATGAACTTTATCAGGTCCGCGTATGCCCCAGGTATCTCCTTCTCGAGATCAGCAATCGACCTCGGCGTCCTTGACCCCGAGACAACATCTTCGCCCTGAGCGTTTGTCAGGTATTCAGCGAATAGCTTATTCTCGCCAGTATTTGGGTCCCTTGTGAATGCGACTCCTGTTGCCGAGTCATTTCCCATGTTCCCGAAAATCATCGCCACTACGTTGACAGCGGTTCCCATCTCATCGGATATCCTGTTTATTTCCCTGTAGGCTTTTGCCCTTTCGGAGTTCCACGACTTGAAGACGGCCTCTATTGCAATCTGAAGTTGCTGGTTTGGGTCCTGCGGGAATTCCTTTCCCCGTTTCTTATAAATATCCAGGTACGTGGATATCAGTTCACGAAGGTTTTCCTCTGTAAGATCAACGTCGCTTTTCCGAGAATACTTGCTCTTCAAGGCAGTGAGTGCATCCTCGAAATCCTCGTGATGAATGCCTAAAACAACTGTGCCATACATCTGCAAAAGGCGTCTGTATGAATCGAGAGCAAATCTTGTATTTCCTGTCAGCTTGGCTAAACCCTGTACGGTGCTGTCGTTAAGGCCGACATTAAGAATGGTGTCCATCATACCCGGCATGCTTATTGGAGCCCCAGATCGGACCGAGACCAGAAGAGGATTTCCTGCGTCGCCGAATTTCCTTCCGGTGCGCGTCTCTAACTTCTTAAGTGCCTTCATGGCCTGGTCTAACATGCCCTCCGGGAACGCTGATTGCTTCATGTAGCGCCTGCAGGCGTCAGTGGTGATTGTGAAGCCGGGTGGAACAGTCAGCCCAAGATTCAACATTTCAGAGAGACCGGCGCCCTTTCCTCCGAGGAGATCAACCATCTTCTGGCTGCCTTCCTCGAACATATAGACAAATTTTGCGTTTTCTGGCATACGTAATTATTGTGGGCTATAAATAATCCTTTTGCCATTGGCATAAGTCACGAAGAATAGTTTCGGAAACAATATCTGCAATGCTGTTATGCAGGTTCCAGAATGGAAAGGCTCGCATTCAAGTCGTCAAAGGGCAATGTTTCATATCTCTACCGTCCCGGAAAGATTCCCTTCATATTTTTGCATGGACTTGGAGGAACGGGAAACACATGGCTCAAGCTTACAGGCCTACTTGATGACAGGTTTGCCCTGTATTTTCCGGATCTACTATGCCAGGGGAGGTCAGATATCATAGACGAGGGCTGCACAATAGCTGATCAGTGCAGCATGCTGAATGAATTCATTATGTCGCTTGGATGCAGCACGTTCGGCCTTGTAGGGAATTCGTACGGAGGGTGGATTTCCCTTAGATATGCCCTGCAATATGATCCCGGGCCGGAATACCTGGTATTGATAGATTCGGCAGGTCTGAATCCATCTGTGGGGGAAGGCGACCCGGATATGTCGGAAGCATTCCTGGAAAGGGTGATGATGATGAGCAGGTACAACAAGCGTGATGCAATTAAGAAAATGCTTGAGAATAACTCCAGACCCGATGAGAGAATCAGCTTATCCGATCTGCGCAGAATAAGAAGCAAGACATTGATAATCTGGGGTGAGCTTGATTCAATGATTCCGCTAAGCTATGGCAGAATGATGCATGAGAATATAGGAGGAAGCGTCTTTCATATAGTAAGGGAAGCGGGACATGTGCCGCAGACAGAGCATTATAAGGAAGTGGCGTCGCAGATTATGTCATTTGTTCCCGATTGAGTATATTCCAGGGTCTTCGTTCATCCTCTTCTCGATCATTGGAATTGTCTTCTCCATGTCAAGTGTATATGAAAGTATTGATCCGGAAGCCCTGACCTTCCTTATCATGACGCCTCCTTCCTCTTCTTCAAGTAAAGTACCGACAGATCCTCCATTCAGCGGCGGGCTGGATGAGTTAACGGATATGACTGGAATCCTGCTTTCCAGGGATCTTCCTGTCACGTATATGTGCCACATATCGTGGAACCGTTCACGTATAAGCGACGGGTTGATGAGAAGCCTCGCCCCTTTTCTGATTGCGACCTTTGTGTAATAAGGAAAGTCGAGGTCGTAGCAGACAGCCACGCTGAACCGGATGCCTGATCCATTGAATACTTCTATTTGCTCTCCCGGAGAGAATTCATTCTTCTCTACGCGGTAAAGAGAAATTTTGTCAGACCAGCCGATGATCTTTCCTTCGCTTATCACAGGAGCGGAATTGTAAAGCTTTCCATTACGAGATATGCCTAGGCTCCCGGCAACTATGGTGCAGCCATGCCTCCCGGAAAGGTCACAGAACATGTCCATAATTTCATCCAGGAGATCGCTATTTTCATCATAACGCTGCATTATCCACTTTTCTGGAAGAACGACGAAGTCTGGTTTTTCCTTTGCAATGAACGGCGAGATCCTGTGTCTTATGAGATCCCGGGCCTCATCATGACTGGATAGGGCCATTTCCATTCCTGCAATCCTCATTTCGTCCAGGCTCAAAAGCTCACTCCCCGGCAACATGCAAGATGAGCCGCCAGGTAGCATCTTCTTTCCCATTGGCAATTATGTCCTGTTTCCCGTCCTTGCCGAACACCTGGTATTCTGCTGTGTTGTCCCCGAATGTCCGTCCCTCCGGCCTGATCTCATTCAAGACGATGTATTCCTCCTTGCTGGCCGGGTTCACTAATTTCCTTCCATTATGATCAAGCTTGAATGAAACCAGTGTGCCGCCATGCACGTCTCTGATAGTATCAAGAAGTTTCTTCCTTGGCTTCAGGGTGATTGAGAGTTCCTTGACGCTCTCTATTTTCCTGCTTTGCCTGGTAACCGAGAAGTCAGAGAGAGCGGCCGGGACAAAAACAATGTCGTAGGTATCAGATTTCAGTTCAGCCTTTGTCTCCCTGTAGAAGTCGTCAGTTGAATCAGCCGGTATGTGGTTGATGTACGGGGGGAGTGGCTGGCTTGTGTTTCCTATAAGCGTTACATGAGACGCGCCAAGTCTGTAAAGGTTTCTTGCAAGCCAGTATCCTGTAGTACCCGTGGATCTGTTGCTTATGACCCTGACAGGATCAAGTGATTCCTCGCTTCTTCCAGATATAACCAGTGCTTTTTTACCTTCCATGTTGCTATGGTTCAAGGATCTGTATATCTCATCAATTATGCTTATGTTTTCGGAAATTTTCGCCTTTTCTTCCTCTATCCTGGGAGATACGAACCTGACTCCAAGGGAGCTGAGCCTGCGGATGTTGTCCACCATGACAGGATTTCTAAGCATATCTTCGTGCATTGCTGGAGCCACGATTACCGGTACACCATGGCCAAATGCATACGCGAACATTAGCGATGGTATTTCATCCGATATCCCTGTGGCCATTTTACCAAGTATATTGTATGTGGCTGGCGCAATGACAAGAACAGTATTCCCTGGATCGCTGAAAAGGGAGATGTGTTCGACCCTGCCCGTTATACCTGTTACAGGATCGTTTCCTGAAGCCCACAAGAATATCTCCGGGCTGATCAGTTTCTGGGATGCATCGCTCATCGCGCATGTGACAGATGCTCCAAGCTTTACGAGATCCCTGACAAGATCCGGGACCCGATAGATCGATATGCTGGCAGTTACGCCGACAACTACTTTCTTGCCTTCAAGTCTTCTGAAAGGTTCCTGACATTTATTGCACATTGAACATATCACCGATATATGAACCAGGTACCAAGTGCTGACGAACATAATACATGATCGCTGTCATAAAGATCTATGCGAACATGAGCAAGTGTCTTCCCTCTTTTTATTAACTTAGCTTCAACGGTGACCGGCCCTTTCGCGACAGCCGAGATGAATTCTATGGAAAGGTTTGTCGTAACCTCGTTAATCACCGATTCGTCGTTCATTACGACAAGTCCTCCTGCAAAGTCCATTATTGTTGCAATTGCTCCTCCATTCATAATGCCTCCAATCCTAAGCAGATTATCTGTGAGTTCCACCACAATATGGACGGATTCTGGCTTTATCGTACTGCTCAGCAAGGTGAAGGATCTCAGGAAGCCATCTGTTTTCAGCACAGATGAAACAAGATCGTGATCAAGTCGCATCTTTCCATGAGGTTTGCCGGATATATCAGTAATTCGGTATTCATAGCCCTTTTTCTCTCAGACCCGTTTTTCTTCTTTCATTTAAGGCGTACGCAGATATCATCAGAACAGAGGTTATGACCTGAACGCTTCCAAGAACTATCCACATAAGATAGTAAGAACCTGTGGAGTCTCGTATATAACCCGACACCGGTGCTCCTATAATAGTTCCAAGACCGAGGGTTATGAGTGCCACTCCGCTGTAAAGCCCAATCCTGCCCTTCCCGGCCATTTCTGAGACTGCGGTGACGAATGTACTGTTCCAGCCAGCTGCATTCATACCCAAAATGACAGAGTATGGAAGAAGAAATAAGATCTGAACGGGAACCTGCGAGAGCATTATGAAAAGAAAGCCGGAGAGAAACATTATCAAAGAGGTGGCATGCCAACGCGATCCTTTGTGTATTCTATAACCCACTCTTGCCCAGAATATCCTCCCAATTATGGCGCCAATCAGAAATGATCCCAGGAGTGTTTCCGCATAATACAGCGGAAAGCCTTTTCCCTCGAAATATAACACGTAGAAAGTGAGGCCAGTCTGCTGCCCCCATGAAAGCACTGTGCTGAAGGCACTGTATGTCAGGAGCCTGCGATCCTTAGCTGCAGAAAGCAGGTCGGATAAGTATTTCCTGATGCTGAATTCACTAGGTGGTTTTGATCTGCTCCTCACTGCAACTGCAATGACTACTGATGTGGCAAAGAGGACCAAGAAAGGCGACCTGATTCCAAATGTTATTGCAACAAGCGGAAGTATTATGACTGAAGCAATTGAGCCGATTGGTACTCCTGTCTGTTTAATTCCCATGCGTCCAATGTGATAAGGGTAATACTCTTCCATTATCAGAGAATTGGTCGCAGGGGTTATATTCCCATATCCAAAGCCGATCAGGAAAAAACCTGAAAGAAGAACAGGATAGGTCGTGGAAAACGCGCACACCAGGGAACCACTGGCTATAAACATGAATGAGATCCTTAATGCAGTCCGGTTTCCAAGCCGATCCACGAAGTAGCCGGATAGAAATGAAACCGCAAGTGATCCTATGAATATCGTACTGGTAATAAGGCCGACTTCTTCTGAAGTCAGGAGATATGCATTTTTGATTGCAGAGGATAACGGTGAATAGGCAGAATTCGCAAAGTTTCCTATCGCCATATATAGTAGAGATTGTATGGCTATTGGCATCTTGGATCTAGCCTGTTCCTTTAAAGATCCTGACATTTGCACTAAAAGTA
>JAKACH010000034.1 GCA_021821635.1 Thermoplasmata archaeon
ACCCTGACATCAGAGAACCTCGATCAGGCAACTGACCTGGTCAACCTTGCAAATAAACTCGGAGTGCAGATCAACTTCCAGATTGCGTTCGATTACAGCACAGCAGAAAAGGAGAGTCCTGGTGCCAACCCTCTTAAAGTCGCGATTGAGAAACTTCTGCTTATGAAAAGAGATAGGGCACCAATAATGAATACAAAGGAATACTTTGAATCAATCATCAACTCATGGTACAATGGTATTTCATGGGAATGCAAGCCATGGCTTACCATTAATATTGATCCAACAGGTAAGATAGTGATGCCTTGTTACGTGCTTAATGAGTACAGTGGATCGTATACAGTCTGGGATACGGATATACTGAAACTCTGGGATGAGTATGCGTGGGGGGGTTACACGAGTTGCAACAAATGCGCACTTGCCTGTTATCTTGAACCTTCCCTTTTCTCATGGTCCAAGCCATCCCAGGTCAAGAGCAGGATAATCGATAACATTGCATCATTCATTCACCGCCAGATAGCCTGACCTGAGTTATCCCATTATTCTACTGTGGCCTAAATGGCTAGTAGGCATGGCTTCACAAACAAGATCAATATCTGAATCCAAGCAGGTGCACTCTCTTTGCTGTCTCAGCCGTAACGGAATGGTACCTATCAAAAGTTGGAATCAAAAACCGCTCCAGCATTTGTAAGATCCTGCAGGATAAGTGAATAATTTTTATTATTTTCAGCGATAAGTTCTGGTGGAACTGTACCCTGGCCGGTAATCTTGCCTTCTGCAACAAGCCGCGACACTGATGCAGCAGGAATTCCAGTTAACATGCTCATAGCAGTACGACTTTCGGCCCCTCTGGCTACCAACAATGAATGTTTTGAAGTGTCACTGGACCTCACAAGGAGGATGCACAGATCATGTCCTGTTGTTCTGAATCTGGCAAAAACGTGCTCCGAAATCTTCCTAGCTGATGTTCCTCCAACATTTTCATCAGAAAAATAGCCCATTTCCTGAAGGAACTTCATCCTCTCAAGGTGCCCTTTCACTCTTATTGTTTTCTCAGAAAGGTTCTTCACTTTCACAGTTGAGAGTAAAGTCCTCAGCCCGTCTGAAGTGAAGTACTCAAATTCACCGTATCCCTCTATGTTTATAGATCCTATCTCATCCAGCGGGTTGATGGATTCGATCCTGTTCTTAGAAATAACACTTGCCTTTCTTGTATATTCATCAATCAGACCTTCAACGCTCCACGTCACGGAATGAAGAAATGGTTCAGCGGGACTTTCTGGCAGACCCCCCACAACAATCTCTATTTCATCTGCTCCATATTTTTTATAAAGGCGGTATGCTAACATGTTGGAGAGACCAGGTGCAAAGCCGCAGTCTGGAATGTAAAGTGCACCGGCTGTTTTTGCTAAATGATCAAGATCAAACGGGTTCTCAGGGCTGTACGAAATGTCAATTACATTTACGCCCCATCCGAGGAGTTTTTTAACATAAGGATAAGCAACCTGTCCTGGTAGCGCGACAACTGCCGCATCACCTCTTTTGATAATGTCAGCTGCGTCTTTTATATCGCCTACAATCCCCCTTGCCTCAGGTATCTGTTCTACCTTACTTCTATCTGAATCAAGAGCAATAACATCAACATGTTTGGCAAGTTCCCTGGCTATCATGGATCCAATGTTGCCCAGCCCGATTACTGATATCATTAACTCACTAGCGTAAGTGTGTATACAGCTTTTATGATCACAATTATCAATGTATTAAAATTATATTGTGCTTTTTCACAGGTCCCGTCCACATAGGACAGATAAGCAATCATAGTGAACGCCTCTATAGTCCAAAGCAAAATCTATGCCTATAATTGCTTATTTCTGGAGTAACTATAACAAGGTCGGCTCAACCTCAAACCCTTAGTATAGATGACTAGTCCCCGGAGCTGAAGATACCTATTTAAGTAGAAGATATTTCCTCAACAAGCCCTCAATTTCTTCTTCTACTTCTGGAGGTACGTTCTTTCCTTTCATTTTTAAGCCTGTTTTTAAAGCATTAAGCCTAATGGATTCTGTCTTCAATATCTGTAATTTCTTGTAAGTCTGGTAGTTTATTGAAGCCTCTCTTGCAGCTAATTTGCTGATCTTTGCACGCGTCTTGTCATATCTTGAGACCTCATACCTAAGATTATCAATCGCATCGGTAAACTCATGCGCTCTATCCGACAGTTCAGAGATATCCTCTTCATCTAGATAGATACGCTGTCTAAGAAATTCTATATCCTGCTCTAAATACTTATTCATAGCTCTCCAGCAAGTCTCTTATCGTTTCAGCCCTCTCGAGATCTGCATTCATTTCCAATAGCCTTATATTCATCTCCTTAACCTTCTGTGAAAGCAAATCAAGTTCTTTGACTAGCACCGAGTTCATCATATTGACGACAATGGACTCATTCTCTATTCTCTTAAGCAAATATCGTGTCATCACATCTCCTGAATATATCGCATTCTTTCAAACGAATAAATGTTTTTGGATTGTTTTGAACTTCCTGGAAGTTACCTTCTTAATCTTAGGTGTATGGACATCATTGTCCGCCGAGCGTGGAAAAAGGACCACGATCTCCGGCTCAGATATTATTGAGAAGATTTATCACGGCTTCAGCTATTAACAACAACGGTAAATTTATGCAGGAAATAGATGAAGGCAAATTTTTAGAGCTTTTAAGACCTGGTTCAAAGATATACGTACATGCAGTGCCATCTACACCAATGCATCTTCTCAAATTAATAGCCGAAAATGCTGATAAAGTAGGTCCCGTAAGCTTATACCATGAAGAGATAAGCGGGATTGGCCCTTATTTCAAATCAGAAAAAAAGAACAAAATACGTGATGTTTCTTTATTCCTTGGAAAAAACATGCGGGAAGCATACACGAATGGATCTACCCAATATCTGCCTATTTTCCTTTCAGATATACCTAAATTCATAGAGAATACATTGAAGCCTGATATCGTACTGGCGAGCATATCCCCGTCAGATCGACATGGACTGCACAGCCTGGGAGCGGCGGTTATTGCAATAAAGGCAGCTATAAAGTCCTCTCCTGTCGTGATAGCTCAGATAAATGAGTCGCTACCAAGAACATTCGGTGATGCGACAATTCCGGAGAATTTCATCGACTACAGCATACAGCACACTGAACCTATCCATGAAGAGGGTAGACGTGACATATCGAAGGACGAGATGCAGATCGGAGAAAATGTTGCGGCATTGGTTCCGGATGGTGCAACCATCCAGGCAGGAATTGGGGCAATACCTGATGCTGTCATGAAGCGTCTGGATGGACACAGAGACCTCGGCATTCATACGGAATTGTTCTCTGATGGAATGCTTGATCTCACTGAATCAGGCGCCGTAACTAATATGAGGAAGGATCTTGACATCGGGCACGCTGTGGCGACATTTGCAAAGGGCTCGAAGAAGCTGTATAGTTTCCTGAACGACAATCCCCAGATACTTATGAAAAGCGTGGATTATACAAATGATACTTCAAATATAAGAAAACAGAAAAACATGATATCAGTAAATTCAGCTGTATCCGTTGATCTGACGGGACAGATATGTGCGGAATCCATTGGTAATATTGTGATCTCTGGTGTTGGGGGCCAGATGGACTTTGTTAGAGGGGCGGCTCTTTCTCCCGGCGGGAAATCGATCATCGCGTTAACATCCAGGACAAAATCCGGAAAACCGAAAATCGCTTCGTCTCTTTTGCCCGGATCAGGCGTCACAACCACAAGAAATCACGTGCAATGGGTTGTCACTGAATTTGGTGCCGTAAACCTGCATGGTCTTGACCTTGGCGAACGTGCCAGGAAGCTTATATCTATTGCCCATCCTGATGATCGCGACAAACTGACAAAAGAAGCTATGAAAATCTATCCTGCGTTTGTACCGAGTTAAAAAAAAATAGGTTGCCTATCAGGCAACCTTGGAGTGTATTTTATACATCATATATATGAAGAGGAGACATGAAAGCTTAGCGTGGCCTTCAAGTTCTGCTATACTCTGATTGTCCTGAATTACTTGCGTTTTTTCATCAGCTCGCCGAAGGGGCGGTATCTGGATGTCAAGCCCTAAATGAGAAAAATGGGCAGATGCCCATTCATCATCATTTAACCGGGGGAGCGGTTCTAGGAGAATAGAGCCTATAGATTCTGGTAAGATAGTGGGTGAACAGTCTATCGACATGTTCGATCCCCCCTCTCTTCATGGCGGGCTCGCAAGGTGTTCATGGAAGCCCATATAGCCGATTACCAGTGCAAATATAGTAGCTATTCCAAGTATTATCCATTCTGTGTAGTAGAGATACTTGCTTCCTGAGGTTGGCTTTATGTATGCTATAGGGGCAAGCAGTGCACCGAGACCGGAGAAGACGTATAGACCGAGTGCAGTTACAAGATTGTTTCCAGACTCCAGCTTTAGCTGAACAATTGAATAGGCCCCTACCAGTACATATATCCCAAGGAGAAGAGAAAGAACTGGAATGAGTCCTATGCTCATCTTCTTGTAATATGCCACTGACGTCATAACAAGTATCAGACCAAAGAGGAGCAGCGGATCCCCAAAGAGCATGTTATATCCGCCGGGCAGCGGCCAGGTGAATGACATCACAAAGCCGCTGATAAAATCAAAGAGACCAACCACGAAAGCAGGCACTATCAAAGCGTTGAGCATCTTCTCATCTTCTCTTGCCCTGAAGAAGAAGTAGAAAGCTCCAAGAGCCAATCCCATTGCCAAACCAATCAACATGACAGTTAAACTGTCTACAAATGGCATTTTTTGTCACCAGATAATAAGTAAAGGCCGGTTCTTCAATAGTTATGCACGTTCATGCGCAAGCAGGTGCATGAAAGCTCGCAGGTTCGATAAGCACTGAAAACCATTTTTTCCTAGTTACAATAATATATTTCCTAGCGTTTAGTAATTGGCTCACATGACTCGAATGAACCTTTCGTTGAGGACAGAACTTGCGAAGCAACTCCAGGAGGAGGCCGAAAGGGAAGGAAAGATGATCAGCTCGATCACTGGTGAAGCCCTACAGATGTATTTTGAGGCCAGGAAGTCTGGGGTCGACAGTAACGTTGTGTCCAAAATATCAAGCATACTTAGCCTTATGGATTCTCTCAGGGCAGTACCGGTGCCTGCTATGCTTCTCGATCAAGTACTCCAGATCGCGATCAGAAACGACATGAAGGCTAGCCTGGAAAAATGGGAGGAGGCGGGATACGCATTCGCAGAGGTTTGCAAGATTTACGCTCCTGATCTGGAAAAACTTTGGATGTTCGCTCAACTTTTCAAGGAATTCATTCCAGCAGACAGGTTTGAGATGAGTTTCAACGGAAACACAACATCCATCCTGCTTGTAGGGGCAGGTTTCAGCCTTGAGGCCTCAAGATGCAGCTTTGCCGGATTATCAGGCCTGTTAAGGGGTTATAACTACCAAATAGATGAGAAGAATGTAGAGAAGGGACTGGTAAAAGTAACATGCCATCCCGGCAATGGTTCAAGAAGGCTCAAGGAAGAATAAATCTACAGATATTATTTTGAACCTTGACTAATTGCGGGATCAAATTATAATAAGATAATTAAATGCTGGACTCGTGCAGAATTTATTCTGGGTGATTTTTACCGAGGTGGTTATGACTGCCTTCATTATATGGATCTTAACCTACCTCAGATCACTGGGACGCAAAATCACACTGAAGAGTTTTGCATTAGCGCTTTTTCTTATAACGATGATGGGCAGTATGCTCGATGCTCTCATCTATTTCATAGTGGCTCCCCCATCATTTCTCAATACAATAATTGCAGTCAACATATCCATGATTATTATGACCGTAGCTGTCGTTTACATACTTGTTGCTGCTACTATTGAATCATATTCATCTTTTACAGGTCTAGAGGTATTTGTCTTTGCCCTTCTGCTTTCATGGAATGAGATATCTATGGCTCTTTTCCTCCGTATAATCGGATTTGGATTTGGCGGAATCGAGTCCCTGGGATCTTACCTATCATATTTTTCACTATCTATTACGAGCATACTGTTTCTCGCGCCAATGCTGGCTGAGATGATATTCTTCATTTTTCTGAGAATGCTTCCCGGGTTCGAAAAGAGAGCTGTTGTGACAATTTTTCTCATGCAGATTGCTGATCCAGCAATGCTTGGAAACTCTCCGTTGGTGCTACCATTGCTTGCTGTATATGCAATTCTCATGATAGCCGCAATCTATTACCTTTTCAGCTACGTTTACGCTCATAGAAATAGCATAAACAGCAGCCAAAGAAAAATAGTCCGTTGGATCATTCTGCTCATAATTATTTCAGCAGCCGGTTTGCTCGAACCTGTCATCTACCCTCATCCTTTTGGACTGTCCTGGCTGGTGTTTGCAATTTCGATGATGATAGCTATGACACTTTATTTTGGCACAATCCTTGGCATTTTCCATGATGAGAAACAGGATAATGTTCCGGATTAGGGCTTCCTTGGAAGCTTCCCCTTTATCCAGTGCCTGATGTCATAATAAAATATGTTCTCATATGGGCAGGCACCAACACAGTCCCCTATCCCGACGCATCTGGAGTCCTTGTATTCACCGGTTTGAATGAACTTCCCAGGCTGTCCATAGTTCCCGACCGGACAAGCGCTGGCGCAGTCCTTCGTGGTGCAGGATACGCACTGCATTGGGTCCCTCACCTTCAACCTGAAAAGACCGAACCTTGAAATGAAGCGGTTGAAGTTACCCCAGTGACAGTAACCTGTGTTAATGCAGCCATAAGATCCCAGGAACGGCATTGTTATGAAAACGGCATACCAGAGGAAACCAAAAAGAAAGAGATATACCATGTATGAGGGGTCGGTTCCGTAGAAGTAGAAATTCAGGTAACCAAGTGAGTCCAGCAGCGAAACTGCCGCAGAAAGGATAAGAGCTGTATATACGCTGAGCGATACTATCCTGTAAACGATCTCGCCTTTCCTGGTCTGTCTCGTAAGAACCTTTGCCGAAGGAGATGATCCATTGAATTTTTTCATTGAGTCATAGAAGGTTCCCTGATACATGACGGGCGCTGTGCAGAAGGTCGAGCACAGCTGCCGCGATCCAAACAGCAGAGATAATATTCCGCTTATCAGGTACGTGAGGGCAATCGGAACAATAAAGACGAGCGAAAATGCACCTCCCGAACCTATTCCCATGGTCCAGCCGACGAATGGTATGCCGGACGGGTTTGAAATCAGGAATGAGGGGAGAAATACAGAGTAGACTGCATAGGCTGCGAGCATTAGCCCCAGCCTGATCCTTGTTTCCAGCTCCCTCGTAGAGCGGATCTTAAAGACTACAAGCGATCCCATCTCGACTCCCATCATAATGAGAAACCATGGAGACAGAGAAATATGCGCTACGAACGTAAAAAAGTCAAAGACTGCAATGCCGATATCAGAAATGAATGAACCTGAAAACATTATTATGCCCGTGGACTGCATGAATGCAGATGCCCCATAATATATGACATCGAAAACCGCGCCCATGAAGAATTCAGCTACAAAAACAAGAAGGAGAAAGAGAAAGGACCAATTCTTGCTTGAAATCCAGTAAAGGCTTTTACCGCTAGATAACCATCCACGATTGAGCGCAGCTGAAAGGTAAACAAGCATATTGACCACCATGGCAAGCGCAATCACCGTGTAATTGCCCATAACTATCCAGAAAAAGATACCGGCCATCATGGCACCATACGACAAAAGAAGCAGGAGCACATATACGCCGAGATGTACCTTCATCGACTGTTTCCTGTAAAGGTATTCAAACAAGTAGATGAAAAAGACCGTCATCAGTGCCCCAGAAAGATAAATCGTGCCTATTTTCCATGCATAGATCATGATGGCTGTTGGCATGATTATCATCAAGGAAGCCTGGGTCAGCAGCACTACTCTCAAATGGGAGGATAATTCACTGAGCATGAAGAGGATCGTAATTAGCATCTCAAGGCCCATTGTAAACACAAACCAGTAACTTGCAATAGCAGTCCAGACAAAACTAAAAAGATTTGAGTGAAGCAAATTCAGGTAGTCTTGGGGATTAACTACCAAGTTAAAGACAAGGCTCATCAGAATTTCATCAAAGATCACGGAGAATGCAACATACGCTTGCATGTAAAATCTTGATCTTTCCTGCCGCTGTGCAAGAACATCATTCATGAATACAATTAGTGCGGGTATAACCAGCACAGTCATGGAGACAAGGGATATCTCAGCCCCACCTGCTGTGCTTATGCTGTCGGGAAGAGCGAAATATATCAACGGACCTATAAGCATCCCTGTCATCATTGATGCGAAAACATAGGTCAAAAGGCGTTGCAGTATGTTCGTGGCTTTACGAGCGTAAAGTATCACGAATGACATAACTCCTGCCATTAATAGCATCAGGATCAGAAGAAATATGTATTCCAGTAAGTACAAGCCACGCTACCCTCTTTCTGCGTATTAAGATATTATTCTTACACTTTTGTTTGATGCATTCTTATAGTCTTCGAGGAACGATTATAAGAGTTTTCATTGAACTACCAAAAAACTTCGTGTTTTTGGGGTTTTTATTCTCAGGATAAATAGAACCTGAGCATCGGACATAATGGCATAAAAATAATTATGGTCTTCTTCCAACCCTTGGATTCCTGGTCTGGTCGGTACGCAACTCACGCTTCAGGACCTTTCCAACGAGTGTCCTGGGTAGGTCTTTCTTGAATTCAACCGATCTTGGCCTCTTATATGGGGCTAGCTGCTTTGACGCAAATGCCATCAGTTCCTGCTCAGTTATACTAGATCCTTCCTTTTTCACGACATATACCTTGACGCTCTGTCCTCTCCTCTCATCGGGTACACCAATAGCAGCTGCTTCTATCACATCTGGATGCCTGTAGAAAACTTCCTCTATTTCACGTGGATATACGTTATAGCCGCTGGAAATGATCATATCTTTCTTCCTGTCCACAAGATAAAGATATCCATCCTTGTCGAATCTGCCAATATCGCCTGTCCGAAGCCAGCCATCTTCCATGACTCCGGCTGTTTCCGATTCGCTCCTCCAGTATCCAAGCATTACCTGTGGGCCGCGCACAAATATCTCCCCCTCCTCTCCTACCGGGACTTCCTGCAGGCTGTAAGGGTTTACTACTTTGAATTCGGTGTTGCTCAGTGGAAGCCCTACAGAACCAACCCTTCTTTTGCTTCGATCAACAGGGTTTGCTGCGATAACGGGGGAAGTCTCACTGAGACCATAGCCCTCTATCAACAGGCCCCCAGTAGCCTCTTCAAACCTCTTAAGCGTATCCACTGGGAGAGCAGCTCCACCGGAGACACAGACCTTAATCGATTTCAGATCGAACTTCTTCAAATTTGGATGGTTGATTATTGACTTATAAAGTGTTGGTACACCTGGAAGATAGTCAGGCTTGTATTTCTTGATGAGCTTTAAAAGAGTCTCAGTATCTCTGGGGTCCGGCACAAGGATCATAGTCGAAGCAGTAGTTACAGGAAGAATCAAAGATGTCATCATGCCGTAGACATGAAAGAACGGCAGCGTTGACATGAATTTCCCAGGCTCTCTCAAACTTGAATGCCATGCTTTAAGCTGAGTAGCGTTTGCGACGAGGTTCCGGTGTGAGAGCATTGCTGCTTTCGGGACTCCAGTTGTGCCGCCTGTGAACTGAAAAAGCACGGGATCCAATTTTGTTTCCACACGTTCTGCCGGTGCTGAGCCGCTTTTAATTAGGTCCTTGAATCTGAAGACCCTATCTTCAAAAACAGGTTTCTCCTGCTTAGGGTCATTCTTTGTCCTTCTTGAATAGACCATGGATGCAAGTGGAGTCAGAAAATCCTTTATGCTTGTCACAATAATTGATACGCCATCCTTGGTGAGATTCTTGACCTTTGGGTAGTACATATCAAGGGTTATAACCGCTGACGCTTCTGTGGTCTTGTATTCATTGAGTATCTCCGTCTCTGTGTATATAGGATTGGTCTGGACTACTACTCCACCTATCTTTGCAATTGCGAAAAATGAAATAACATACTGGGGCGAGTTTGGTAAAATAAGACCTATTTTAGAATCCTTGAATAATCTAAGCCTCTCTTTGAGGTTGAAGGCAAGGGCATCTACCATTGCAAGCAATTTCCTGTAAGTTATCTTCTTCCCAAATAAAATTAATGCAGTTGAGTCAGGATGCTTGGAAGCAGAATCCGCTAAAAGGTCATAAACCGAAGAGTCAGGGATTTCTATATTCCTCTGGTTCCCTTCGGGATAACTCTTCTTCCAAACTTCTTCCATACTGGCTGCTGCCGAAGGTTGCTCTACCATGTTATTCAGACAATTGGAAATGGATAATAAAACTTGTTAATACATGCTGTAATATACACTGGTGAATCCGGACCCAAGCAAACGTCGAAACAATATTCTGATAATTAACACCAAACATTATGAAAGGGCTACAGGAAAAAGATCATCCGAATTCTTCGCAGGTTTACCTGACATGAATGCTTTCAAGGGATGGGAAATTCACTATGCTGTAGGCGCTTATGATCTTCATATCGCTAACCAGTTTCCAGCAAAATCATTCTATGCCCAGCATGTAGATCCAATCGGATACGGAGCATTTACTGGAAAAATATCTATTGAGATGCTTATTGATTCTGGGATAAAAGGATCCTTGATAAATCATTCAGAGTTCAGGTTGAATTTCGATACGATAAAAAAGGTTGTTTTGAAGGCAAGAGCCATGGACTTCAATGTAATAGTATGTGCAGAGGATCTTGATGAGGTTGCCAGGTTTGCCGAAATAGGGGCGCCTTTAGTTGCATACGAGCCGCCGGAACTGATCGGAGGCAATATTTCGGTATCAACTGCCAAACCGGACATAATAGAAAAAGCTTCTGCTTTGTGCGAAAAGAATGCAGTCAAATTAATAGTTGGAGCGGGCATCAAAACACATAACGACATATTGACTTCGCTGAAACTGGGTGCTGCTGGTGGTCTCGTGGCTTCTGGAGTAGTGCTTGCAAGCAACCCTGCAGTCGCAATAACTTCATTAATTAACAACTGATTAACCCGGGTTAGATGGCAAAGGACAAAGATCAGGAAATCTTCGTGGAACCCGAATTTATAGAGAAGGATTTCCTTCAGAGCGAAAAAGAAAGAGCTAAGTCCACTATAGTGATGTTTCTACTTGCAGCAGTGCTTGGGCTGTTTTCCGGCTACCTTTTCTTGATAGGAATATGGTATGTGGGTCTTCTGCTGATGTTCTTGTTTATAATATCATTTAAGAGGCTCGTACAGGCACTTCATCTCAAGATGCCACAGAGAGGATCGCAGGTTTTCATACTCGTCATGGTGTTTATCCTTACATGGATTATATTCTGGACCGTTTCCTTAAATCCGCCTGTGAGCTCTGTGGGTGGACCGCAAGTATCTTCTATTCAGGTTTATAATCCCCAAATATCATCGTGGTCATCTCTAGCTGAGTCAAATGGAATCTATCATTACTCTATAACGCAGAATGGCGTATTGTCTATGAGATTATACATATCATATATTACAACAATTAACAATGTGACAATCACGGTGTCAAGCGGTGGTTCTTCTGCGTCCCCTGTTGCTATTAACTACTTTAATAATTATGCTTATTTCAATCAATCTGTCGTTCCTTCTCTCTACGTCTTCAATGTCGATGTAACTGTTCATGGTACATCATACCTCAGTTCGATACAAGTACAGATTCTTAGTGCCTGAGGAAATTCTCGAACAAGAAATATTAACATGTTCATGATTGAGGGCAAACAGCAGGTGTAGTGTAGACTGGTCTAGCACGGAAGCCTTCCAAGCTTTCGACCTGGGTTCAAATCCCGGCACCTGCACTCAATTCAGTGCGCTTTCCTGTGTGTAACATAATTGCGGAATCACGGCAGTGATTGTTTCTGGTTATAATTTTACTCCTGACGGGATCTGAATTCTGGCTCAGTTCAATCTGGCAATGTCAACTTTTTATTACAGCTTACACTGATATGATGAAATGGTAGGCAGCTCACTTTCAATGAAGCACCTTGTTGTAGGAGGCTTGCAGACTAACTGCTATTTCATCTCTTCAGGTGGCGAGTATCTAATCATAGACGCTGGAGGAGATTTTGATGCGATCATGGAGATCGTTGAAACTATGCCCGGCATCCCGGTGGGTGTTTTGGCGACACATGGGCACTTCGATCATGTCCTTGTTGCAGATCTAGTTGCTTCCGAGCTTCGCACGTCATTTGGAATGCACCGCAAGGACCTTAAGGTTATGCACGAAACATGGAACCTCGGTAAGCAGTTAGGTCTAGTAGGCAAGCCACCAAAACCTGGATTTCTTATAGATACGGACAGGACGATTCTCGTTGGAAGGGCTGAAATACACGTAAAGAACACACCGGGGCACACACCCGGGAGCATCTCTATAATTGCAGGTTCATCAGTGTTCACTGGGGACTGCCTTTTCAAAAACAACATAGGACGCATGGATCTTGGCGGGAATCCAACTGATATGCTCAAAAGTCTCAACTGGTATCTTAAGCTCCCGCCAGATACGATAATTTACCCGGGTCACGGTGAACCATCCACTATCGGTTATGAAAGAAATAATATCCTGCGCTTCATAGAGATGATCAGCAATGGCAGTATTTGACGATCACGTCCGAAAAAGGGTGAAAGAGTTTTATATATATCACTATTAATGAATAGTGGCTGAAGTGATGGAAGGAGTCAAAAAGATCAATCCATTTGTCTCAAATCTTTCAGCATTGAACTCAATCTTCTCACTTTCTATGACTGTTTTTTCATTTGCAATTATAATCTATCTCGAAGGAGCAAACTTACCAGTGTATCTTGCAGGAATTGGCCTGACAGTTGGCCAGGCACTGCTGATTGGTATTTCCATATTTCAGGGAAGAGCCATTGATAAAGGACATTCTTTTACCTTGATGATAACTGGGAGCTTTCTCTACGGTATAAGCCTGACCATGCTTTATCTGGAAGTGTCAAGGAACTTATTTACAATTGCTTTAATTCCCGTCTTAATTGCAACCATAATAATATCTGAGGGGTTTTTCAGGGCGTCACTTAACTCTTTTATAGCCAAGGCGAGTGCGGCAAATATCCTCGGAAAGAATTACGCTAGAATTTTAACCGGAGAAACCATCGGAAGCTCGATATCATACCTGGTCCTGATTATGGGTGCACTTTCTTATGATATTTCTTACGTATTTCTGGGAAGCGGCCTCTTATTGATGTTTATGTCTTTCCTTGCATTTTTCGTTCTTTATTCAAGAGAAAAGGAGGCCATGAAAAGCGCTGCTGCCCAGGTTAGGAAGCCAGGTTTTTTTGAAGGGTTGAGAAGCCTGAATGAGCGGCGTAAATTCGTGTTTCCACTAATAAGCTCCAAAGCAATGATGACTGTTGGAGTAATTGGCTTCAGCCTCTTTTATGTGCCATCCGGGTTGATTTTGGGAATTCCTATCGAATATACGTTTGGGATTCTTCTCCTCACATATGTTATAGCATCTATTCTGGGAAGATTCAGCGAGAGATTCATAGACAGCAAGAGCAACCTTGGCAGGCGTTTTATCACGCTTACTATGTTGCTGGATGTTGTCACTTATGGTTTAATTCTATTGGCAATTTTATTGAAGAACGAGTACCTGTTTCTAGGAGCAGCATTATTTTCCAGTCCGGGTATAATAACAATAACTGGGGCAATGTCGTACGAGGTAACAGTGATAGGCAGGGAGAACCGAGGAATCTTCGGAGGAGTACAGCGACAGATAGTAGGTGTTGCTGCTGCACTGGTTTCGTTGCCTTTAACACTTTTATACTCGCTTGGATTTGAATACCTCTGGGAAACAGTGTGGGCTTCTTCCATAATATCATTCCTGATAACATTTAGCATTCCAAGGTTTGTCATTGTCAACATTTCCGAAAGCAAGGCACAAATAAATTGACGAACAGCAAGCGAAACTATCACATTCAGTAACATTTTAATTAGTGACAAAATCTTTATAAAGAGAGCAATTGGCTCTCCGGTATGGACTACAAGGCATCAGATCAAGTCCTTGAATCTCTTCGCGAGATCTTTGAGGATCAGGTCAGGGCTAGCCCTGATCTTACGGAGACGATAAAACCTGATGCCATGTTCATGTTACTGGAATCACTGAGATTTCTTGGAATCGCCTCGGTCAGAGTTGAGAAGGGCGGCATTCCGAGATACGAGACAAACAAGGGAAGCGCTCCTGTAATAATTGAGGAACAGAAAAAGAGGAAGAATGTTGGAAAGCTTGCTGAAATACTAACGAAAGTAGATTTAATCAACACCGGCAAGATGAATTTATCCGATGCAGAAATATTTCTCGCTGAGACGTTTCTGCAGGAAGGTAAAGTCGACGAGGCGCTTGATACCCTTGAGATTTTGGAAAAAACACAGCTTTCCAATCAGGTTTCAAGCAGTATAGGAAAGATCTCAAGAATTAAGGGGGCTATTGAATTCTTTAAAGGAGATCACAAAGCTTCGATCAAGTTCCTGGAAGATGCCGTCAGGCAAAGTGAAATTACAGATGACATAGATTGCGTTGCATCAAGTCTTCTTGGTCTCGGGAATGTTCATGGTTCTATGGGTAACTATGAGGAAGCTTTCCAAAAATACGAACGAGCATATCTTTTATTCAAGGAGAGAGACAATCTGCAAGGAATGGCACGTATAAAGATCAATCAAGCTTACACGTATTCCAAAATGGGTCAGTTGCTCAGATCAACTGAGGCCAATCAAGAAGCTATAGAACTATGCGAAAGAACTAGAGATATACCTCTCCTACAGTATGCTTATCTTAATAGAAGCGCACTTATGCTTGTCCTGGGAAGGCATAGAGATGCTTACGAAACTACAATGAGTTCTTATTACCTTTCACTAGAAACTGGCAACAAGAGAATTTTCCACCTATCCAGATTATCCATGCTGTCTATCGATATTTCGTCCAGAAAACCAAATTTAGAATTCCAGTTTCTTAAAGAAGCTATAGATTACTTTGAGGATATAGCAAGCGAGATAGATGTGGCATATTGTTATGATATAATGACTCAATATTATATTGCCAACTCTATGTACCAAGAAACTAGGTTTTCGTTGCAAAATGTTCTGGATACTTATTCTAAAATCAAGGATATCGTAGGTTTAGAGGCTGCTGGTATAACGATTCTTAGAACAATGGTCATATACCAATCAACTCACTCACTTATTAAGGAAACTTATAAAACCCTAACTAAAAGCCTAGAGAACACACCACTAATCAATGAATATAAAGAGTATGTAAAACAATTTTTAAATAAAGATTACCAAACGTAACTTCCGCCTGTAACTGGCTCCATTAAAATACGCACCTCCTTTTCCTCTTTTTCTTGTAATACGGTTGTTTTAGGTTTTAGGGATATCATCAAAGTAGGTAATCTATTGTAGTTATTAAATATAATTATTTATATTTAATAGGATATATATAATTCTATAATTATACGCTGATAAAAGTCATAATCGATAC
>JAKACH010000035.1 GCA_021821635.1 Thermoplasmata archaeon
CCTCATTTAACAGTGCCTTTATACCGGTTGATTTACCAAGGTAAATGAGTTTGCACCTGCCATATTCAAACAGGCGTTGAAGAGCATCGCTCACCTGTTTCATAACTGAATTGTGATATCTGAATGTATAGAATATTTCTCCTCTGTAAACATAGTTTTCTGACAAAATTACAGACGGGATCTGGAGCATGCTTAGGATGAGATCAACTGACTGTGAGTCCTTGATGTCAAATGAGGTCGTATAATAATTATTTTTAATCACATAATTTGGCATGAAAGTCAGAATTGAAAGATCTTTCTGTGAGATGAGATTTTTTTGGAGATAGATTTGGAAAAAATTCTTTCCGGATTCTTCGAAAACCCTTCCGGGGTATCTCCACTCAAGGTTTTCTGTGATTTTGAACCATTGAGATTCAGGTTTCACAGAAATAGTTACCATCAGATCTAACTTCTTGTCTATTTCAGATATTCTCTTCACTCAAAGGCACCTTTCCATAAACATTATTTCGTCATCTCCTATCTTAATAGTTCCATATTCCGGCTCCTGCGCTCTCGTGTCTTTATAGCGTTTCATCGATTTTTTCTTCGGGGTTAAGACAACATGATTTACATTTTGTTATTCAATATCTACTTATCCGTTCATAGTTATTTAAATGCGCCAATAGATGCTTAAGATTCGTCACGGGACGCCCGCCTGCAATACTATATAGATCGAATATAATATTAACCTTTCCTCATAAATTCTTATCTAGTTCTATGATTGGCTTGTTGACTTTAGAGAGAGTGCTCTGCCAATCCAATAGGAGGACGTTCAAATTGGGTAGAGAAAGGGCGGGGAGAAATGGGAGCACTGGGATTTGAACCCAGATCTACGGGTTTCTTCCGGATCATAGTTCCAGTCACTCATCATGAGATCAGTTGACCCATAGCTAATCATATCCTGACTGGAGCCCGTTAGGATACCTGACTACCCCATGCTCCCACGGTTGCGTTAAGTTGGGTCGCTTCAGCTATAGTAGGCTAACGCTGGTACCCTCTTCACTCAACTGGCAAGTGGTTATCAATCTGACTTATAAAAAACTACTTTGAGAAAAAAGAGTGCAGAACGTCTTAGAGCAGAATGAGTTCAATTCTCAGTACAGGTATCTGGCTCTTATGTTCAGGCTCTGTTCGCCTTTCTTGCTCTCTTCAGTCTCCTGATTCGTTTTTTGCGCCATTTCCAGCGCATTTTTCCTTTTTTCTTCCAATCTCTTGAGCCTCTCTTCAATGAAGCACCTCAATTTAATGCAATAAGCGGTATTTTCATCTACCCTATTCTGCCCTTCGTGATTTGATCGTTTTATATAATCCTATTCCGTGGGTGACAGTCTGCTGTCGTTCCTGTAAAGTTTGTTGTCGGGATCGAGTTCGATTGCCTTATGGAAATCCGCCAGCGCTTCCTTATTTCTTCCCAGACGATCCAGAAGGTTGGCCCTGAAAAAATGAAATTCAGCCTTGGTCGGGTTCAATTCTATGAGCCTGGAATAATAGCTTAGGGCCTTCTCGTGATGTCCAGTTTCTTCGAAGAATTCTGCTACTATCTGCAACCATGTCTGGTCGTTCGGGCGAAGCCTGGCAATGGTTTCCATGTCCTGTAACGACCTGTCTACGAGGCCAAGTTTTTCCAGAATTTTTACACGTTCATAGCGTATTTCAGGGCTGGTTGGATTGTGCTCGACCAAATAGTCATAATCAGACAGTGCGGCCTCGAATCTCTCAATCTCGGCCAGAATTTCAGCCCTTCCCTGTCTATAAACAGGGTTCTCAGGGTTCAGTCTCACTGCTTCACTGCATGATAGAAGAGCGCCTTCAACATTCTCGTGGTCTCGGAGGAAGTCGGCTTTTTTCCAGTGGAGTTCGGGATCGTAGGGGTCGACGTCTATAGCTTCATTGTAGGCATCTAGGGCGGCATTGAGCATGCCGATTTTTTTCAGGCAGTCAATCTTTCTTAGCCTGAAATCTGTGTTTCGTGGCTGAAGTGATATCAGCTTTTCATAATATTGAAGCGCATGATCATATTTACCAAGTTTATCAATAGACCAGATTATGGAATCCAAATAGCTGATATTATCAGGATCCAGCCTGGAGGCCTGCTTAAAGAAATCAAGTGCCTTTTCCAGGTTTCCTTCTGCCACGGCTGTATGCCCCTTCCTGTTATAGTAATATGGAGACTCCATGATTCGCTGCGATCCTGTATTCTGAGATAAAACTGTTGTTATTTGTCGCGTGCTCAAACTATCATGATAGAATGTTTAAACTCAATATGTAGCAGCGAACCTATAAAACAATTCATAGCGTATTTGTTGCATCTCCAGGTCTGATTATAGGAAAGGCATTGAAATACCGTCTCCTCGCGGATCAGCCCCGCCCACAACCGTCCCTTCTGGCAGAAGCGCGACAATCTGTCCGTGGCCAAATTGTGAAGAGAATCCAGTGTTCCTGACCTTGTCTTTTTCATAGAAAGACGAAATTGAATCTCTAAGCTGCTCTGATTCACATATTATTTCAGAAGGTTTTTCATAGATGGTGTAAGGGAAGGCCCATCTTGGCCTGTCTAAGATTTCCTGTGGATCCGACAGACCGGAAAGAAGTGGTAAAATCATCTGGATGTGCAGCTGTGGCTGAATGTCGCCACCCATTGCTCCAAATGAGGCTTTAAAATCTCCTTCATTCTCAAGCATCCCCGCACATAATGTGTGAAAAGTCCTCTTGAACGGAACCAGTGAATTATGGTTATCTGGATCAAGGGAAAAATACGAGCCGCGGTTCTGGAGCACAAAGCCCGTTCCAGCAGGCATTACGCCTGACCCGAAGCCCATGTAGTTGCTTTGTATCCATGAAAAGCTGTTACCTTCTGAGTCCGAGATGCACATATAGGTCGTGTCGCCGTCGTCCTTGGCATGCCCTCTTACTGTCCTTTTCTTCATGCCCTGCTCAAGAAGCTTCTTTGCGAACTCCTTAGAAGTGAAGCTTTCAGGAAGAGGGTGGAACTCTGGATCCGTTATGAACCTGTCCCTCTGTGAATATGCCATCATGCCCGTTTCGATGACAGACGACAGACTTTCTTCCTGTATTGTGGTGGGATCCTTTGCGCTTGCCTCGAGAAGATTCAGCCAGAGAAGTGCAGTATACCCCTGGCTGTTGGGACCGGTTTCATAAACCTTATTGCCGTTAATTTCGGTGTACCTTGCCCTGTCGTAAGTAACAGAATGCCTCTTGAGGTCTGAGGACTGAAGAAGACATCCAGTTCCTTTAAGCCCTTTTACTATCCTGTCCGCAAGATTGCCGTCGTAAAATGACGAAAGCCCGTCCTCTGCAAGCGACTTCAGAGATCTGGCCAGATCCTTCTGTCTGAAAACGCTTCCGGGTGCCGGGGGTTTTCCACCTCGCAGGAATGTGTTGTTCCATTCGGTCATTCCAGAGAAAACCTTCTCGCTTACACGAATGGATTCTGAGTAATTTTGTGTAACTGGGAAACCTTCTTCGGCTAGTGTTATCGCTGACTTCAGGAGATCCCTGACTTCCATTGTGCAGTATTTACTGTGAATGTGTGCCCATCCACTGACTATGCCTGGTACCGTAATAGCCCCCCCAGGGCCCCGAGCAGGAAGTTTCGACAATCCCTGTTCCTTGAAATGATCTATAGTAGCAAGTTCAAAAGCCCGGCCGCTTGCGTTGAGGTCGATTATCTCCTTCCCATTCATGCGTATGAGCGCGAACATGTCGCCCCCAAGTCCGCACAGATTATTCTGGGTTACACAAAGAGCTGCACTCGTTGCTATTGCTGCGTCGGCAACATTTCCACCTTGTGCCTTAATTTTAGCGCCTGCAATTGAAGCGAGCTGACTTGAAGAAGAAACAACGCCTGTGCTGGAAAAAGCATTTGGTCTGGTTCTCATGTTACCGTTCAGCAGTGAAGGATATATGAATTATTTCTTTCGCTGGAAAAAACAGTTGCTTGGTTGCTGTGATCCGGATAAAAAAGATTTATCCGTATTCACTATGCAGAATTGTGAAAGTTGGTGTTATAGGATTTCAGGGTGACGTGACGGAACATATGGAAATCCTGTACAAGCTGAAGGATGAGCGGAAGAGGGATATAGAGCCTGTTCTAGTGAAGAGCAGGAGAATGCTTTCTGAGGTTTCTGCGTTGGTTTTACCAGGAGGAGAGAGCACAACTATTTACAAGCTGATAAAAGAATATGATATCTACTGGGACATAATAAGAAGGGCAAAGAACGGTATGCCTGTTATGGGAACGTGTGCAGGTCTTATCTTAATCTCCAGGAATGCAAAAGATGAGCGGATACGCGGTATGGATCTTATAGATATTACGATCAGGAGAAATGCATATGGAAGACAGGCAAACTCATTTTATGAAAACATAAAAGTGAATCCTATCGGGAATATAATTGCCATATTCATCAGGGCACCAATTATTGAGAGTGTTGGAGATGCGGAGATAATGGCAACATACGATAATCAGCCCATAATGGTAAGGAACCAATACGTTCTTGGTATGACTTTTCATCCTGAACTTTCCGGCGACACAAGAATACATGATTACTTTTTGAGCATGGTGGGGAGAGAGGGGTACACTTCCAGTGGAAAACGAGAATGGTATGTGAGTGATATTGCATGAGAACACCTATTTATGAATGGCATAAGGAGAATGGTGGTAATATAGTAGATTTTCATGGGTGGGATCTTCCCCTCTACTATGAAGGAATACTGGCTGAACATATGGCTGTAAGAAAGAAAGTTGGAATTTTTGACGTATCTCACATGGGTGATATCGTTGTAACAGGACCAGATGCTATAAATCTTATGAATTCTGTTTTGCCCAGCAGGGTTGATGCAATCCAAACTGGGAAGTGTGCATACACCGCATTTCTTAATGAGTCTGGCCTTCTCATAGATGACACGATTATTTACCGCATTAGTAATGATGCAATACTATTCGTTCCCAACGCTGCTACAACGGAAGAAGTCCTGAGCTGGCTTATTTCAAACAGCAGGAAATTCAATGTCAAGATAACAAATCTATCAGCCGATCTTGCATGCTTTGCGATTCAGGGCCCCGAATCCAGAATGGTTGCCAATGATCTTGGAATAATATTTCCTGAGCAGTTTACATTTTCTTTTCAGCATGACAAATATGGAGGTAAAAACGGAATAAATGGAAAGAATGATCTGATAGTTTCCGGAACAGGGTATACTGGAGAACCTGGATTTGAGTTGATAGTTGATGCCGAAAGCTCGAGTAAATGGTGGAGTGCTGCGGTTGACTCTATAAGGAGTCATGGAGGAATGCCATGCGGCCTCGGTGCAAGGGATTCTCTCAGGATGGAAAAAGGAATGCTTCTTTCTGGTGTTGATTTTAATAAAGATAGGGACCCATATGAATGTTCTGTCAGTTTTATTGTTGAGAAAACAGATGGTTTCATTGGATCAGAAGCTCTGTCCCAAAGAAAAAACAACGATACAGAGATTTTCAGGGGTTTCATATTAGATGGTAAGCAGATTCCCAGGCATGGATATCCCATCTATATGGATGATAGGAAAATTGGAACAATAACAAGTGGTTCAATTTCTCCTACACTTGGAAAAGCAATAGGTTTGGGTTTCATAGATAAAAAATACATGAAAAGTGGGAATGGTGTTGCCATTGATATTCGAGGTAAGATGTTGAAAGCGGTAGTATCCAGGCCTAAAATAGTTCCATAGGAAATCACCCCTCTCCCTGTCAAATTGTCAGCATATTGTTTGCAGACTTTTTATAACTTCTACGATACCCCAGTGCACATGAATCAGGAAAAAGGACTGAACATTATTATAACGGACCCCGTAGATCAGGTACTTATTGAAAGGCTGGAGCAGGAAAACTTTGGCGTAGATTATTATCCAAAAATAAAGGATGATGAGTTAATCAACGTAATAGAAAAATACAATGGAATCGTTGTACGTAGCAGAACCAAGGTTACTAGAGATCTAATCAATAAGGGTAAAAACCTTAAGTTTGTTGCCCGAGCCGGGGTCGGTCTTGATGGAATCGACCTTGCTAGTATGAAGGAAAGAGGAATTGATATTATTCATGCCCCGGAAGCGTCTACAGATTCCGTAGCTGAGCTGACCGTCGGCTTGATGATAGGATCCTGCCGCCGAATACAGGAGCTTGCAGCGGACACAAAACAGGGCAAATTTGTCAAGGAGATAGGAACCGAGATATCCGGCAAAACACTAGGACTCATAGGCTTTGGAAGGATAGGTTACAGGGTAGCGGAAATAGCAAAAGCGTTCAATATGAGCATTCTTGCCTATGATGTAGTTAGAAGCGACAGGATCGACGCTGTATCAGGACGCTATGTATCTCTTCAAGAGCTTGTGTCGGCTTCAGATTTTATAGGCATTTTTGTTACGGTGAAACCAGGCGAGCCACCTATCCTGGGAAACGATGAATTAATGACAGCAAGAAAAAAACCAGGCATAATAAATACCAGCAGGGCAACAGCTGTAGATGGACCAGCCCTTCTCAACGCTCTTAAGATGGGAGTCTTATCGTTCTACGCCTCCGATGTTATGTGGAGCGAGCCGCCAAAGACAACGTGGGAACATGAATTACTGGCACTCCCTCAGGTTACCATAACACCACATATTGGAGCACAGACAAAAGAGGCTCAGGCAAGAATAGCTGAAGCAACGGCGACCAAAATCATTGAAATGTTTGGAGGAAGCAGATGATATTCACACCAGGTCCGGTGGAGGTGTCACCTGGAGTTTTACAGGCATCCATGAAACACATGAATCACAGATCCCAGGAGTTCAGGGACATCATGCAATCCTCGCTCCGTGCTTTGCGCAATATATCAAGCTCAAAGCGTGTCTCTCTTACGACCGGATCCGGAACTCTCGCGGTTGAAATGCTCATATGGTCCGTTCTTTCAAGAAAAGAGAAAGTTATCGCAACGACCTATGGCGAATTTGGGGACAGAATGATCGAATCGCTCGAGCGGAGGGGGTGCATTGTGTACCGCATAGGAAAGGATGAAAACGAGATCATTCACCCGGAAGAAGTCAGCGAACTTGCTTCAAACTCGGGAGCAACCTCAATTTTTCTGGTGCACAATGAAACCGGGAACGGAACACAGGTTGCCAACCTGAAGGAAGTGGCGGAAGCTGCAAAGAAGAGCGGCATGAAGGTGCTTGTGGATTCGGTGTCTGGCTTTGCGGCACTCCCTATAGGACTCGACACCTGGGGAATAGATGCAATTGCAACATGCGGACATAAAGGCATTGCTTCGGTAACTGGCATAGGAGTAAACATAATCGCGGACCGCCTTGATTCTTCGCTCACAAAGGAAGACACACCTGCTTATCTGGACCTTGAAAAGTCTCTGCACTTCATGGAAAGGGACGAAACACCTTTCACACCATCAACTGGTGCATTCTCTGCTCTATCCGAGGCCCTTAATGAATTAGTAAATGAAGGCATTAAGGCAAGGATAGACCGGACATCTGGATTTGCTGACATGATGATCAAAAGGCTCCTCGAAGAAGGCTATTCAATTTCAGGAAACGGGGATACCAGATCCAAGTCCGTCTTGAACATTTTGACACGAAAAAAATCTACAGACGTATCAAATAATTTGAGGAACAGAGGATTTATTGTAGGAAATGGGCTTGGTAAATTTAAGGAAAGAGCAATCAGGATTGGCCTGATGGGCTCAATAAAAAAAGAAGATATCGAAAACCTCCTTGACGAATTCCTGAAAATTGACCAAAAATAAAGATTTATTATATTAGTAGTGAAAACAACCTGGTCTTATTTCCCACTTCCTCCCGGCATCGGGGAAGTCATAACCGGATCTAGAGACGAGGTTTGTTCCAAGCTCATGTTCTTTGTTTCCTTGATCGCCAGTATGGTGAGCAGGGCACCAGCAAATGCGAGGAACGCAAGAAGACCGAAGAGTACCGGGAAACCGTAGTCGCTAATTATGGTCAGTACCAGAAAAGAAAATATTCCGGCACCCAGCTTGCCCGCACCAGCTGAAATTCCATGCGATGTTGTTCTTATGCTTGTTGGGAAAAGTTCGGTAGGGAGAAGGAAAGTAGTTGAGTTGGGTCCTATGTTTCCAACCAGGAATGAGATCCCGTACATCGCCACGAAAAGAGCCAGATCAGTCTCTATTGTAGTGAACCTCAAGGCAAATACGAAGTATATTATCGCCATGGCTGAGAAGCCCGCCCACTGAAGAAGCTTCCTTCCCGCCTTGTCAATCAACCCTACAGCTATCCAGTAGCCTGGAACTTCAAATGCCAGTGCAAGGATTGTGTTACCTTCTGCAATGTGGAACACCGAAAGGGGAACATTGCCTTTCACGCTCCCAAAACCTATGAGCCCAAGAACCGCTCCACTGTTGACTGAAGTACCGTAGAAAGCCATATCAAATATGAACCATGAACCAGCGGTCCCAAGCAGGAAGAGCCAGTACTTGTTCGCAAGTGCCCTGTTTAATCTGCTCGTTACATTTGGCGCTTTTGGAGCAGACGGAACAATCTGCGCCCTACCGTGAACGGTCGCCTGTTCAACAGCCTCTTTTGCAAGACCGGTATTACCCTTCGAGATCGAGAATCTTGGAGTCTCGAGTATTTTCCTCCTCAAGTATATTACGGATGCAGCGGGGATAGCACCAAATGCCAGCATGAACCTCCATGACTCTGTAAGTGGAAGGTATGCAGTTGAAACCAACCCAACTACAGCGCCAGCAAGTAGCCCGAATCCCTGCATTGCAAACACAGAGAGAACAAGTTTTCCGCGGCTCTTGACATTTGAGTATTCACTCATTATCGTTGCGCTTATCGGGTAGTCGCCACCGATACCTATACCAAGTATGAACCTGGATATAATCAACATAGTCACATTTACGGAGAACGCTGATATTAGTGCAAAGATAACAAGTATGCTCATCTCAACTCCATAAGTGAACTTTCGGCCCTTCTTGTCCGCTATTCTCCCAAATATTATTGCTCCGAGGAATGCCCCAAACAGAGCTGCTGCTCCTATCATACCCGATACAAACGTGCTTGTAATCTGACTGCCAAAAACAGCCGTTGAAGTAATAATCGGGAGAGCAGTCGATATCACAAACAAGTCATAGGCGTCAGAAAAGAATCCCATCCCTGCAACCAATATGGCTTTCCCGTGAAACCTGTTGACCTTGGTTTCATCCAGTTCCTTTAATAAACCATTTTCTCTTTCTTGAACCATTTTTTTGTCAAACCAACATTTACGCTGTAAATATTAATATTTATACAATATTCTATATATGTCTATATACTTTATTCTTAAGGCAAAAATTGGAAAAAATTAAAAATGATCAGTCTCCAACGACAGGGAAAAACTTTTCATTATTTCGGCATGCAGTGATTGAATAATTTGGCAACCAAAATAACAGCCGGCCAGGAGAAGCTTATTGATAAACTAAGCCAGCTAAGCAATAGAAACACAGAAACAGTCTCAAAGTTTCTGGAGAAGAATTTCAAGCATTCTGTTTCTGATCTTACTATGCAGGAGGCCAGCAGGCTGATCGAATCACTGAAGAAACTACAGGTTAACAGCGAAATTTCAAACCCTCCACCCGCGACTGCAAAGCAAATTGCTCTCCTTAAGCGCCTGCAGGATGGAAATGAAAGAATCCAGAAGCTCCAGCAAATACTTGGAAAACTCAGGAAAGATAGCATTAACGAATTAACCGTTCCTGAAGCTTCTACCGTCATAGATGAGCTCATATCCACAAAGGCCGGATCGACGGAAGAACGGGGAAGAAGCCCCGCAACGGAGAAGCAGGTCAAGTTTCTTGAGAAACTCTATGCCAGCGAGAATAACCAGAAAGTAATTGATGGTTACCTTGCAAGGCAGAGAAAAAAAAGCCTGGACGAACTTACCAGATCCGAGGCAGGCGAGCTGCTCGACCGCTTGGTGGAGACCGGCCGCTAGAATTTTAGTTTATGTGATTATGTAATAAACAAGTATTGCATCAGGTAAAAAACATGCAACGTATACTTGTAAACTGTGCGCTGCCCTATGCGAATTCATCGCTTCACCTGGGCCACATAGCGGGTAGTTATCTTGGGGCTGACATCTTTGTCAGGGCTCTTCGACTTATGGGAGAGGACGTACTTTTTGTCTGCGGCAATGACGAATATGGCACCCCAATTACAATACAGGCCGACAAGGAGCATGTGAACCCTGCTGAAATTGCAGACAGGTACCATGCGGAACATGAGAAGACATTCGCGAAGATGCAGATAACATTCGATATATTTTCTCGCACAACATCACCTGTACACAGGAAATCCGCTTCTGACCTATTTCTGAGACTTTACCGGAACGGTTACCTTTCGGAGAACACAATGATCTCGCCTTACTGCCCAACGTGCGGTAAGTTTCTTCCGGATAGGTATGTTGAGGGAACGTGCCCATATTGCGGAAACACGCATGCAAGGGGAGACCAATGTGATGTATGCGGCAGGATCCTGGACCCACAGGATCTTAAGGATCCAAGATGCATCATATCGGGAGACACCCCGGAATTCAGGGAAACAAAACACCTTTTCTTCCGCCTGGACAAATTCCAGGACAGGCTGGATTCCTGGATCAATTCAAAGACGAACTGGAAACCACACGTACTTGAATTTACTAAAGGACTTATCTCTGGGGGACTTAAGCCAAGACCCGCGACGAGAGACATGAGTTGGGGCATACCAGTTCCGGTGGATGGTTATGAGGGAAAGGTCATATACGTCTGGATCGAGGCTTTAATGGGCTATCTTTCATTTGCAAAGGAACTCTCAGTGAAACGGGGCGACCCGGATCTTTGGAAAAGATACTGGGAAAACCCGGAAACCAGAAGTTATTATTTCCTGGGCAAGGATAACATTACATTTCACACAATTATCTGGCCCGCTATTGTAATGGGTCTCGGCGACCTGAACCTCCCATATGATGTTCCGGCAAATGAATACCTGGAATTCAACGGAGAGAAGTTCTCAAAAAGCAGGGGGATCGGCTTTACTGTTGAAAGCATGCTCTCGGCAGTAGATAGCAATTACCTTAGATATTACATAGCAACAATACTGCCCGAAAACGGAGACTCTAACTTTGATATAGACGAAATGCAGGAAAAGGTCAACAGCGAATTCATATCCAAATACGGCAACCTGTTGCACAGGGTTGTGAGCTTCGTGGTGTCGAACAAGATAGATCTCTCCACCAGGAAGACGGACCCTTCCGATGGAGAGATAATCACTCGTTATATCCGGTCTTACGGCGAATATTCAGCACTGATAAGATCTGTCGAGATCAAGAAAGCGCTCAAGCTCTGGCTGGATCTGGTTCAGGAAGCTAACGCTTATGTGAACAGGTCTGAACCATGGAAGCTCATAAAGACAGATATAAAAGCATGCGCTGGAAAGCTTTACACCTCACTGAAGCTGCTGCAGATCCTGACCGTCATGATCTATCCATATACGCCTGAAGCATCCGCGAAATGCCTGAGGATTATGGGGTTTGAGGGAACCATCGACCTGGCGTATTCAAAACTGTCGGAGGAGGATGTTACCTTTAAGCCTGCCGCAGCTGAGATACCCTTCCAGCGGATTGAAATCAAGGATGTCAACCCAAATAGCCTCGACCTGATCGTGGGGAAGGTTGAACTGGTTGAGAACCACCCTGAGGCTGATAAACTTTACATACTGCAGGTATCATTCGGCGACAGCCAAATACAGCTTGTCGCAGGCCTCAGAAAGCATTACTCCATCGAACAGATCCTTGGGAAGAAGATCATAGTTGTTGCAAACCTCAAGAAGGCTAGATTCAGAGGAAAGGAATCTCAGGGTATGCTGTTGGCAGCAGACGATGGTATTTCCACACATTTTCTCACAGTCAGCGACTCTATTCCACCCGGAACCAAAGTCAAGATAGGGCCATACGGCTTCAACGGTACCAAGGTCGTGACAATCGATGATCTCGCAGCTTACAAACTCATGGTAACAGAGAAGGGCGAGGTGAAGGCCACCATAGGAAACAAGGAGGAGATCCTCTTGGCAGGCGCTGAACCAGTTAAACCAGAGTCACCGGTAATCGCGGGTGCACGGGTCAGATAGATGCGCGTATCGTGCTACAGGTATCTCAAAAATCAGCCCTATTTATTTAATCGTGCTTCAAGAGGTTTGATGAGACTGCTTGATGAAGTGCGTAAGCTGTCCACGCTGCATTTGTGAAGCAAAAAAACCAACACTCAGGATTCTGATTCAAGATTTTTGCTTATAACTTCCGATAGATCTAGAACTTTGTATCCAAATATCCGGAATTTGCTTACATTACCCGCATTCGATACCAGAACCGTTATTTTGTCGGAAAAAGCATTCCTTGGAACAACCTGGCCAAGTGTGGCGGAAATCAGAAGATTATATCCATCATCCCCTGATGCAACAAATACGTGAGAAGAGTTGGCTAAATTGAACGAACCAACTACTTCCTCGTCGTCAGCAGCCTGGTTCAGCACGGTGAATCCATCTGCCTTTAGCTTATTAGCCTCCGTCTCGCTCTTTTCGATTATGATTACAGACTTCCCTGTGCTTTTCATCTTATTAAGATATCCGTGTATGAAAGACGAGTAACCAAGCACCAGAATGTAGTCTCTTAAGGATTCAAGCTGCCTTTTTTCCATTCTGTTTACCACTCCTCCCAATCGTCTTTCAATTATTGGTGCTATCAGTATTGACATTGATCCAAAAAATATTGCTATTCCAAGCACAGATATGGAAATGGTGAACATCTTCGCTGTAAGCGTTACTGGTAAAATGTCTCCAAAACCAAGGGTGGTAACTGTTTCCCCGGTGAAGTAGAGCGCATTTCCCAGGCTTGTTATGTGTGGGCTGAATTCATTTCCCAGCAGAAGAGAACCAGTCACGCCATAAGTTATTGTGAAAATGATCGTAATAAGGGCTACAACAATCTCCGAACCCCACTTTGCCGTCGGCCAAATTACGTAATCTTTTCTCCTTCTGAACAGGAAAAGGATCACGACAAGACCAAATGCTACCCCTGTCAGCGTCACATAATCGTAATGAAGTCCACTCAGTAAGTTCAACAGTGTTGAAAATGTAGCCGCAACAACAAACGTCCTGAATGAACCTCTGGTTTTCTCTCTGAGCAGATACCCAACTATTACAAGGAAAAAGCCGCCAAAAATAGTGAAGAAGGAAATAGTCCTCTGGGAAATGTTTATGGAAAAACCCAGTAAGTTGTAACTATAAATATAGGTTGATGGGGCCTTCAGTGCACCCAGAAAAATAGTAAAGAGGCCAAGAAAAAATATCAGGCCATTTATTCCAGAACCCCGTTTACTTCTATCCATCTTCACCACATAAAACATCCAAGTATATTACTTTCCAAACAGTCAGACCTTATGGCAAAATGTATGGCTCGACCGTTTTGTAATTTATGAAGTTTCAGAAAAACGCAAGTAAAGACAGCAAGAAATTCTTCATATTGCTAAGCTCATAAACATAGCGAAATAGGGCTCAAAATGTAGAATTAATGCTAAGAAAGTATAAATAGAGTTTTTTACTATCGGTATGCCTTGTTGATTCACATGTCCTTGACTAAATTTGAAAAAGCTAGAATTATTGGAGCAAGGGCATTACAGATTTCCATGGGTGCCCCGGTTATTATTGACGTGCCCAAAAATCTGATAGATCCTGTTGATATTGCAATGCTTGAATACGATAACAATGTCATACCGATTACAATAAAGAGATGAATGGAACCTTTTTATCCATTCCTTTTATTTTGAAATGTGGAGAAGTCTGAATTTATTGATCTTCTGCAACAGATGATCGATACTGTCCGGCCAGGTAAGAAGATCAGGTTGACCCTGCTGAGAACACCCGGGAATTTCTTTCCAGGAAAGATAGCCGGCGAACAATTTGTCAGCATTCACTCCATCCCAATCGCGGAGAAATATCGAGTCGTGATTTCCAGCTTTAATTCTTTTGAATACAAAAAATTCAGGGAACTTTTCAAAGACGAGGTACAGTTCCTGTCATTTGGAAAGGATAGACTCGAAGAGATCGTTTCAACTTCGAACCAGTCAGGTTATTACCTTTGTGGCTTCAGGTCCACCGGTCAGGGCACAATTTCACTCAAAGCACTTCCTGACAGGACGGGACAGAATTATCTATTGAACGAGATAAGAAATGGAATAATCAATGGAATCTATCCGTCAATGTATAGACTCTCAGACGGTTCACACAAGATCGAAATCAGGGACGACTTCAACATCATCATGTCCACTGAGAAGAAGCCAGATCCAGGACCTGTCTTCGATCTCTTCGTGAGCCTTATCAATGGTTTCCAGGCACTTCATGATAGGCTAATGAACCAGATATATCCAGAGTCAGGAGCATCAGGGTTACCAAGTCTATCTGGAATAAGCTTCAAGAGGGATCAGGGTATCAGCGACAATATTATTCATCAGACTGCATGCCGCGGCTTCACACCAGGTCTAATCGAAGATAGTCCGGTAGGCAAGACATTCTATATATTCGAGGAAACATATACAAGCCCTTTCTGCCGTCTCACCCTGACCAGGGATTTCATCACACTTATATCAATGCCAGGAGCATCAATGTCTTCAGTGCTCAGGGTGATCAGCAACCTTTCTGGGATAATGATGGTGACTAGCAATGGTAACTAGATCTTCCGCATTATACAGAGAATACGCTATTGATCGGGAATCTCAGAAGACACTTTCAATAGTGGCTTCTTTCCTTCAATCGATCCTGTCCAGCATACCATATAAGATAAGCAGGATCGGAAAGTCCGATGGCAGTTCTTTCAGCATTGTTGCGTCAAGGGATCTTAATTCCGGCAGCAATGAGAATCTGCTCCTGCTCGATGTACTTCCGCCAGTGTCCACTATCCCGGCAGACATATCCATGAAGGAACATCTTTCAAAGGATTTCAGCGGACCGGAGAAAAATCATACGATAGACAGGGTGATAGTGATCAGGAGTCGCGAAAGAGAGCATATAATGAAATATATTTCCTCATCCCTCCATAACTCAATAATCTGGGAAATCGAAGAGGGTACAGGGACCCTAAGATGCGCGTACGGAACGCACTTCGACAAGCAGCTCCAAGCTGCGCTTAAGAGTGGTTTCTTCTATGCCTACGATAACTTTCCCAATCCCTACTTCCCGGAAATGAATCCACTGCTCAAGCTCAATTTTCTCACCCTGAACTTCAATCGTAAAGGGTTGCATAACAGATCATCTATTATAGACGACGCTGTGCGAATGGCGGTCAGGTTTAGCACAAATAAGGACAGCGGAGTCTTGAACGCTGATTTCTCCGCTCTCCTGAATGTAATGCTCAAGGTCGGTATTGCAAGCGGATCTGCAAGAGTTAGCTTCCCATGGTCAAGAACCCGCACTGAACGGATGTTTCTGAGGCG
>JAKACH010000036.1:0-2892 GCA_021821635.1 Thermoplasmata archaeon
TGCACAGGAAGTATCATCATAACATACTTACTTTCACGATCTGGTACGCATTCAGCGAGGTATTCATCTTACCGCTTTCCCATGATGAGGTCGTTCACATGAAGGGCAGCCTTTACGCGAAGATGCCTGGAGATAACTGGCAGAAACTTGCAAACCTGAGATCGCTTCTTGCCTTCATGTTCCTGTCACCAGGGAAGAAACTGCTTTTCATGGGATCCGAGTTCGGTCAGCACCAGGAGTGGAACGTGAAGAGTGGGCTCGACTGGGGTTTTGCATCATCGGAAGAAGGAAGCAGAATCGCCCTGCTTGTCGGAGACCTTAACTCGCTGTACAGGAGATCAGGAATGAGTTCCAAGGATTCGGAACCGAGGGGTTTCGAGTGGATTGATTTCTCCGACTCCGTCTCATCCATTATAAGCTTTTACAGACACACTCTCGATGGCGGTGATTATGTGATCGTTTTCAACCTCACGCCTGTTCCTCGCTATGGATACAGGATAGGTGTACATTCAACCGGCTATTACAGGGAGATCCTGAATACCGATGCATCCCTGTATGGGGGCAGCAACATGGGAAACTTCGGAGGTGTTGCAGCGGAAGATGTCTCCTACCATGGGAAGGAGAGAAGCATCGTAATCACGCTTCCCCCGCTCTCATGTGTTGTTTTTGAGATCAGGAGAGAGCAATAATGCAGAAGATACTGATAGAGAATGTATCTCCATCCGTGGATCACGGAGAATTTCCTGCGCGGACCATAGTTGGGGATTCCGTCACTATTACATGCGACATTGTCTGCCATGGCACCTATATCCTGGATGCAAGGATCAGGTACAGGCACGTCAGGGAAAGGAACTGGCGCTATTCTGAGATCAGGCATATCGATAACGATGAATGGTCAGGGCAGATCAAACCATCGAAAATAGGCATGTATAAATTTGTGGTAGAGGCATGGATAGATACCATATCGACACAGTTCAGGGATGCAAAGAAGTGGCTCGAAGCAGGCGAAGACATATCCAGCGACGTTCTGGCAATTAAGAATATGCTGGAGGCTTCACTCAAAGCGCAAACAGGCAGCCTCGTCTCCAATCTAGTTTCAGACCTGGCAAAGGATCGAGGCAAGGCGATCGAATCATTTGACAGGGAGTCCCCAACCGGGAAGGAGGCCAGGTCTCTCCAGGATAAGAAGGGTTTCTCGGAGTCAGATGAGTTCCTCATATCCGTCGATCCCAGGATAGCAGGATATGCATCATGGTATGAGCTTTTCCCGAGATCCCAGGGATCTGACCCTTCGAAACCCGGTACATTCAGGGATTGCATCGAGCGCCTTCCTGACATCAAGGAGATGGGTTTCAACATCCTCTACCTGACGCCGATATTTCCAATCGGGGAGACGAACAGGGTTGGCAGGAACGGTAGCAGGCCAGCGAAGAGGGATGATCCAGGCAGCCCCTGGGCGATAGGAAATTCACTCGGAGGTCACAAGACGCTCAACCCGGAACTTGGAACGATGGATGATCTCTCTGCTCTGCTAGCAGCAGCCCGCTCGATCGGCATGGATGTGGCTCTTGACATGGCTTTCCAGTGCTCTCCCGATCATCCATACGTTAAAGAACATCCGGAATGGTTCAGTCACCGTCCGGATGGAACAATACGTTACGCTGAGAACCCGCCAAAAAAGTACTACGATATATATCCGCTGAATTTCGACATACCCGATCCGATGCCTCTCTGGAGGGAACTCCGTAGCGTCTTTGAATTCTGGATCGAGCATGGTATAAAGATATTCAGGGTGGACAACCCGCACACAAAGCCTCTTGACTTCTGGAACTGGTGCCTGACAGGCCTTAAACGCCGTCATCCTGATACAGTTTTCCTGGCTGAGGCATTCACGAGGCCGAAGCTGATGTACGGCCTTTCTAAGGCAGGTTTCAATGAATCATACACCTACTTTACATGGAGGAACTATGATTATGAGATCAGGGATTATATCAACGAACTTTCAAGGAGACCGCTGAGGGATTATTTCAGGCCGATGTTTTTTGTCAACACGCCGGACATACTGCCTTACGTGCTGCAGCATGGAGGAAGAAATGCCTTCATTATGAGGGCTGTACTTGCTGCCACCCTTTCATCATTGTGGGGCATATACAGCGGATACGAACTGTGCGAGAACATGCCTGTTCCAGGCAAGGAAGAGTACCTGAATTCAGAAAAGTACGAGATAAAGAAAAGGGATTGGAAAGCGCCGGGGAATATCAGGGATATTATTGCCAGGCTGAACAAGATCCGCGAGGATTATGATGCATTCCAGGGAAGCACGGACGTTACTTTTCTGGGAAGCTCCAACCCGAATATACTGTTTTACATGCGCAGGAACCCATCCTCCAGATCGTGGGCTTTAGTGGCAATTAACATAAACCCCTTTGAGGAGCATACTTCAAAGCTCTCAATACCATCCGGCATAGCGCCGGGCATACTCGAAAATACGCAATGGTTCCAGGATGTTTTTTTAGGCACCAGGATATCCCTCCCAGGTAGGGAGTTCAACCTGACTCTTGCGCCAGGAAGAAAGTCTGCCGCAATATTGATTCCTGAGGTGTGAAATAATGCCAGCTGAAAAGATGGATCTATGGTACCGTGACGCAATCTTCTATGAAGTTCATGTGAAGTGCTTTTACGATTCAAATAACGATGGTACAGGTGATTTTGAGGGGCTCAGGCAAAAGCTGGACTACCTCAAGACGCTCGGTGTCGACTGCATATGGCTGCTTCCTTTCTATAAATCGCCGCTCAAGGATGATGGATATGACATATCCGACTTTTATTCGATCCAGCCTGAGTACGGCACAATGGAGGATTTCCAGAGGTTTCTTGATGATGCACATTCCA
>JAKACH010000036.1:2992-14832 GCA_021821635.1 Thermoplasmata archaeon
TGGCTGCTTCCTTTCTATAAATCGCCGCTCAAGGATGATGGATATGACATATCCGACTTTTATTCGATCCAGCCTGAGTACGGCACAATGGAGGATTTCCAGAGGTTTCTTGATGATGCACATTCCATGGGAATTCGGGTTATAGCGGATCTCGTGCTGAACCATGTTTCCGACCAGATAGAGTGGTTCAAGGAGGCAAAGCGCGACAGGAACTCCCCAAAGCGCTCATGGTTTGTATGGAGCGACACGGACAAGAAATACAGCCAGGCAAGGGTTATATTCATTGACAGCGAGATCTCAAACTGGGCCTGGGAGCCAGTTACAAGGCAGTATTACTGGCACCGCTTCTACTCATCCCAGCCGGATCTAAATTACGACAACCCCGAGGTCAGGGAAGAGATGAAGAACGTCATGCGCTTCTGGTTGAAGAAAGGGCTCGACGGATTCAGGTGCGATGCCGTTCCGTATCTTTTCGAGCGAGAAGGGACCAACTGCGAAAACCTGCCTGAAACGCATGCCTACTTCAAGGATCTAAGGAAGATGCTCGATTCCGAATTCCCGGGTACAATCCTGCTGGCAGAAGCAAATCAGTGGCCCACACAGGCAAAGGAATACTTTGGAAACGAGGATGAATTCCACATGTGCTTCAATTTTCCACTCATGCCCCGGATATTCATAGCACTGGCAAGGCAGTCCGCGCTCCCCATAGTTGAAATAATAAACCAGACGCTGCCAATTCCGGCGACATGCGACTGGGGCATCTTCCTCAGGAACCATGATGAACTCACGCTTGAAATGGTGACTGATGAGGAACGGGACATAATGTACACTGAGTACGCGAAGATCCCAAAGATGCGCCTCAACCTTGGGATACGGAGGCGTCTTGCACCACTTGTTGACAATGACCGTGCCACCCTTGAGCTTCTTTACGCACTGCTTCTTTCCATCCCCGGTTCTCCTATCCTGTATTACGGCGATGAGCTCGGCATGGGCGACAACATATACCTCGGCGATCGCAATGGTGTCAGGACACCGATGCAATGGTCCTACGACCGCAATGCCGGATTTTCAAGGGCCGATACTGAGCAGCTTTATTCGCCTGTCATTACGAATCCAAACTTCCACTATGAATCCTACAACGTAGAATCTGAGTCAAGATTATCGAGTTCTCTTCTGAACTGGGTTAAAAAAATGCTCCGTACCAGGAAAAAGTATAACACGATATTCGGGCGCGGAAACATAGAGTTCATTACGCATGAGAACAGGAAGGCATTGTGCTATGTGAGAAAATATGAAGGTAAGCAGATTCTGTGCGTTTTCAACATGTCAAGGAAGCATACTTTCGTGGAACTCGATCTTAAAGAATACAAGGGATACAGACCCGTTGAGGTAATTACAGAAACTAGGTTCCCGTTCATAGGCGACCTGCCATATTTCTTCACACTTCCACCGCATGGATTCTTCTGGCTCAGGCTTGTCGCACCAGATGAAGAGGATGGAATTCAGGATGATTGATCCCTTAACAAGGATCGATATCGAAAACTCAATTGGTGAATTTGTAAGAGATAAGAGATGGTTTGGTTCCAAGGGAAGAGGGATTAAACATGCTGAGGTGGAATACTTTTCTGCGTTCGCAGAACATTTTTTTCTCTGCATCTGCAGATTTTTCTATGAGGATGGGTCTTCCGAGAGATATTTTGTTCCATTTTCTCTTCGAGATTCCGGCAGTTCGTTCATAACCGCAAGATTCAACAATAATGCTAAGAAGCTCTATGATGCAACCGATGACCAAGAATTTGTTTTTGCATTCGCCAGCCTAATCATGAATCCAGAAACTTTCCAGTCCGGCAGCAAGGAACTAAAAGCGGAGAGAACATCATTTTCCCAAAACGAGGAGTTTCCCGACGGGGATGTCAGGAAGATTACTGCTGAACAGAGCAATACATCCATAGTTATAGGCAACAGGCACATCTTGAAAATCTACAGGAAGATCATAGGCGCAGACAATCCAGACTACAAGGTTCCTGTTCTTCTCTGGCAGGAAGCAGGTTTCATGCAAACACCAATGCCTGTGGGAAAGGCCGAGCTTTACCTTAAAGACAGGCTGCTGATTGCAACCATTTTCCGATATCTGCAGGGTTCCACGGATGGGTGGTCAAGGTTTACTCTGCACCTTATGACTATACTCAAGAGTGATGCTTCAATGAGCGATTTATTGCTGCTGGACGATGCATCTCTTCTTGGATCGCTAACCGGAGGCATGCATTCCGCCCTCAAGAGAATAACACCCGGGAGCGATCTTTCCTTTGATGCTTATTCCAAGGAAATTATGCTTCCCGGGATACAGGCAAACCTGGAAGAAGTAAAACATGCTTATTCCATCAGCAGGAATTTACCTGAACATGTTCAGAGAAAGATTACTAATCTGCTCGATTCCGGGCCTAAATATCTTGAACGATTTAATGCAATAGCCAGGAAGTCCCGGAACCAATCATTGATGGTCGTGCATGGCGACTATCATCTTGGCCAGGTTTTGTACCAGGATCGATCATATTACGTCATCGACTTTGAAGGGGAGCCCATGCGAAATTCATCTGGCAGTTTCATACTATCCCTGCCTTACAAGGATATTGCAGGGATGATAAGATCTTTTGATTATGCATTGGCATATTCATTAAAGTCAACAAACAGGAATGTATCCGAAAAGTTCCGTACTGGTTGGCTGAATGCAATGATGCGGCAATTCCTGGAATCATACCTTGAAAAATCTGGCATTGCTGTCGACATGGATCTACTGGATCTATTCCTCGCCGAAAAGGCAATCTATGAACTCAAATATGAGCTTAACAACAGACCTGACTGGGTAGACATTCCACTGACATTCCTTGAAAGATTATAGTTTGTATATTCAAATTTTAGAATCTTTGTCTGAGCGGTTACATCCTCCCGCCTCCGAAGCGTGTTGCATTTCTTGCTGATGAATGTTGAAGAGAGGAATGATCGCAGAAGTGTAGATAGGAGCCCTCACACTCGATCTCTCAAGATCTGAACAAATGCGAATAATGAGTCATTTTACTTCCACTAACAGGTTTTTGTATTGAGTGTTTTCTCTAAAGCATTAAAAACGCAGGAATAAATTGGTTATTACTCCTTAATGAGAAGGAGCATTTACCATGAAGGTTTTATAGCACCCTTTAGTCAGGGCGACGAGGGAAAAGGTAAACATTATAATCTGCTATGACGATCTGGTTATACATGGATATTAGAGAGATAGTGAGAATGGCTGTCGACCAGCTCTCTAAGAGGCTTGATATTGATCCTTCATTAATCACCCCTTCAGATCTGGAAAAGGATGCGATTGACTGGCGCGTTTACCTTTATGTATCGAGTGGTGGAGTCAAGACAAAGTATCTTGCAATAGCAGATCCCGTAACCGGGCTTATAAGCAGAATTGAAAAATCGGAAGACCTCCTTGTGAAACCTCCGGGAGAGAGATCGGAGACGGATCTTAACCGAGTTAAGAGGACATTTACCCCGAAGCAGCTTGACGTCCTTAAGGAAGACTACACGAGAGAGACAAGATTATACGAAGCCATCCTGCAAAATGACGAAGAGTCGCAGCAGGAGAAAATAAATGCACACTATGTCCTCGGGAAGATATATCGGGAGATGGGTGTCATTTTTGGTTCCCCCCTGTACCTGCAGAAGGGACTTACTAACTTCAAGGAGATTCTAGACTTTCCCGATTCAATTATTACGCAGATTAAAGGTAAAGTCCTGAATTACATGGGCCTGACTTCGTTCAAGATCGGCGAGATAATGTTCAACCAGGAAGAGATGCAGACTGCAATCCAGTATTTCCAGGACTCTGCAAATTTCTTCAAGTACCATTCAATGATGGCTGAATACAACGCAGTTCAGGAGAACCTTGAAATGGCTGCGAAGAAACTTTACGGAAAGGATTACAAGAAAGCGTTGACACAGTTCGTCAAGGCAAAAGCAAAATAATCCATCTTATTTTCTGCCATTTTACAGTATTTTCACAAAGAAGCTTTAATTGCGCGCATGGTTATGCATGGTGAACAAATGAATGACAGAAACAATCTCGAATCCTTCTCGGAAGAAAGAATGGACACGCAGAATGTCCTCGTCATAGCAAATCCCGGAACAGGCAAGACAGAAGAAATAGCTAATTTTGCCGTGAAGCTCGTAAAGGACGGAGTCGAGCCCGGTAGAATATTATGCGTTACTTTTACAAACAGGGCTGCTGCGGAGATGCAACAGAGGATCGGAAGCAAGCTGATTGATGCAGGCCTGAAAGAGGCGGCATTTGGGATCAATGTATCCACGTTCCATGCATTTGCGCTTGATGAAATATCAGGCCTGACAGGATCTGTAAGGATAGCACCCACCAATTTCATAAGAGCATCCATTCTCCGCACGATCCGGGAAAAGAAGATGTTCAGTTATGGCGATCAGTATATCGTAGGCGAACTCCTTGGAAAGATAGAAAATGCAATCAGATACGCGAAGTCTTTTAACATATCACCGTCCGAAATAAACGACTCTGCGCTGAACACAGCCCTTTCAGCCATCCTGATGGAAGGAAATTCAAGGTCGATGACAGATGATGAGATACGCGCTTTTGCAGACCACTTTCTGCAGATTATGAAATCATACCAGGAGGCACTAGCCAGTGCCAATATGCTCGACTACAATGATCTTCTGTCAAGATGGCTCTCCTTGCCCGACGGAAAAAGAAGACTCTACGACTGGGTGCTTGTTGATGAGCTTCAGGATCTGAACGAATTGGAGTTCCAGATAGCTTTGCGCAGCGCGAACAACCATTTTCTTGTTGGTGATCCGAAGCAGTCTATTTTTGGCTTCCAGGGTGGGAGCCTTAAGAACTTCAAGGACTTCACCTCCAGCCTTTCATGTGAGAAAAGGTACCTCACCGATAATTACCGGAGCACAGACCAGATACTGGCATATGCCCGTCGATTCTACGAGAAGAACGGGGAAAGTTCCTTTATGACAGAGATCTCTGATCTCCGGTCACACAGTGGAATGCAGGGCGGAAAAGTAAAGATATTCTTTTCGGAGGAACCTGAAAGGGCGGCAGCATCTTTAGCTGTTGATGCCAAAGATAGTGAAGTCACTGCTATAATCACGAGGCGTAACGATCAGCTCCAGGAGATAGCTTCGCAGCTTGAAGCCTCCGGAATCAAGTTCGGAACAACTTCCCCATGGACGCTCTCTGAGCCGTCCAGGCTCGATATCCTGAGATACCTGAAGGCCGTTATCTCCCCAAGGAAGGATACTTTCATTCCAGCAATATTCACGCCATATTCTGAACTTACAGTATCAGAAGCCTTTGACATCTCCTCGAAGTACAAGTGGACTGATCTATCTTTAAAGGAGATGGAGAAACTTGCCCCTTCCCTGTATGCCGATATCTCGGAAAGAAGGTCAAAGGACGGCATTCTCCTGATCATGCAAACGAAGATACTCCCGATCGCCTCTTCTCTTGGAAAAGATCACTTCTTCGCAGCCCTCTCGATCCAGAACGCATTGAAGGAATACTTTGAGCAGACCGATATTCCAGATCTGGATGAACTGCTGGATTATCTTTCAATAAGCAACTACGAGGAGGATGTTTCTCCAGGTGAAAGCAAACTGATCCTTACAACCGTTCACAAAGCAAAGGGTATGGAATTTGACAGGGTGATATATGTTCCTTCCAATGCATCTGAACGTACTACATTCATAGATATCGTAACCAGGGCAATTATAATGGCCGCAAAGGGGATAGATGTAAAGCAGGAACTCAGATATGAGGACTCAAGGATCGACTTTGTCGCAGTGACAAGGGCAAGGACAGACCTCTCTATACTGATCCCGCAGAAATTTTCTGCAAGGTATGTTGATCCGGATACCTCAGAAACAAGCATAATTTCAAGTGAGACCACGTTGGGTGAAATGGAAAAACTTTATTCCAGGGCATACCAGCATTTCGTTCATGGGAGGGAGGAGGATGCACGCCGCACAATCAAACAGGGCGGAGAGTGGCTCAGAGACTCTATCAGGTCATATTTCCAGTCCAACTTCACCCTGTCATATTCCATGATCAGCAGGATAGAATCGCCATTCAACTTCCTGAAGGATTATATATTCAACATCAGGGAACCATCAAGAGGAATGACGAAAGGCACCGCTATCCACAACTATGCGGAGATGCTTTTCCGTGGAGAGGATGTAAAAGATGTGCCTGATGATCATAAGGCGGCTCTTGAGAATCTTAAGAGCGTTGTAGCCGAGATAGAGAAGGAATTTAATGCGAAGCTGAGTGCATCCGAGATGTCGATCAAGTTGCCGGTTGGAGAAATTTTTGAATCTGTCGATCCAAAGTATGCGTCTTTGTTATTTACAGGAAAACTTGATGCAGTCTTCACCACAGAAGATGGGAAGGCGATTATTGCGGATTACAAGACGGATGCTTACGAAAATGACACATACACTTCTGATCACAGGCTACAGTTATACATATACAAGCTGATGTATTCCAAGAAGTTCAGGACTGATCCAAAGAAAATAAGGATAGCCACGCTGTATGTAAACCTGGTTGGCAGGGTCAACACAGGAAAGGTGGACAAGAAAATTGACAGGACCGAACCGACACAGAGGAAGATCGACAGTTTCATCAAGGCACTGAACAGGCTGCTCAACTACAAATCTGACCCGGATGCATTTCTGAAGGACCTGATGCAGGAAAGAGACCTTGACCTGAACCTGCAACATGAGATCAAAGACCTCATATCCTCAGGCTAACCTCTGCTGTTCTAATATAGGATATTATTCTGTCCTTTGAAGGTTGAATGTAAATTTACAAAAATCACAAACCCAGATTCTTGGTGATGCGAGGTTTTATTTACAGTTTAATATTTTCGTATGAGAGTAAAAGACAGTTAAGCAATGGAGTATTGGTTGGAAATGAAGTGTCCTGTTTGTGGAGAAAAATACAACAAGCTTGATTACCAGATGTTGTCGCGCCATCTGGCACAGAATTGCGAGCGAAACGATACTCCCCATCTTGAGTTCGTGAAATATTACCTCCCTGGTGCGAACTGGCTCGCTGCAGACTTCACAAACGAAGTGAAGGGAATTTTCGTCTATGACAAGGGACATCTTTCCGACTGGATCTTATCCAAGCTTATCCAGAGATTTTTCCAGGATAAGCCGCATCCTTTCATTGAATCCATGCAGAAGCCAAAGAAGTCGATCTTCCAGGGTTATGCAATCGAATATAGTTATTACCTGAAGCAGAGAGTAAGATCCTTTTCATTCGCAATGGCAAAGAGTGATAAGATTGATGTCCAGAAACTTGAGGCAAAGCTCGTCTTTCCTGAACTTGCTGATGACAGCCATGTGCAGTCACAGATGGTTCTTTTGGAGGATATGGCAGAGAGTGTGGGAATTCCTCCTGAAACGCTGGAATCATCTATGCCGCTGCCTCCCACCCTGCATTCAGTCAGGTTATGGAACAGCATAGCCGAGAATGATCAATGGCTGGAGATAATGGCGTCACTCAACCTGATGGATCTGGTTTATTCCCCAATGCTTATAAAGGCAGGTGCCAAGCTGCCTTACTTCTCTTCGTCGGTACTGGAGAATGAGTGGATCCCGGATGAAGTAAAGACGTTCCTGACACATTCAGTTGAGTATCTTGCCCCAATAGCTGAGCAGGCACTTGCGCTCTCTACGCAATATGCCGAAGAGCTTGGCCAGACAGAGGATCTGCAGTCTGTGTTTTTGAGATCCCTTGAGGCATTCGACAGACACCTCCTTGCCCGTGTAACGAGGGCTAAGCAGTTCGAGTCGAAGTAATTGTTGTTCTGAGTCCTGACGACGAATAGGTTTTTTACAATATTGGCATTACGTAGTGTGGAAGATCTTTTACATAAGACAGTTGACCTGGAAGATAACAAGATAGAGGTGGAGCTTTACTATAAGCTGAATTTTGATGCAGACAAGAGTTGCGGTTACATCAAGGTCTTCAATAATGTCAGCCAGCGGGAAGACGAGAAGTTTGAAGTTTACATGGAACTCCTTGAATGCGGTCTGGATTCAAAAACTGTCACGAAAAAGATGGATTCAGTTATTGCCGAAATCAAGAGCGGGAAACTGGACGTTATATTCTAGTCCTTAAGTGAAACAGTTATTGTAACAGGATCTCCGTCCTTGAGATCATACTTTTCTCTCAGGTATTCTGTGGAGATAACTTCGATGACATCTGTATGTACAGTTCTTTCTGGCATTATAACGGCGCATTCTGTCTGGAAAATAGTCGCCTTGAATGCCTTTACCGGGCCAAATGTCCTTCCGTCTGCCTCGAAACCGCTTATCTTGATCCCTCCGGCCGCACGAAGTCTGGCATAGTGGCTTCTGTATTCTGAGTCGACAACTATATTGAGAGTTCCAAAATAAGGCACAAAATCCAGCTTTTCCTTGAATTGGACGACGTACTTTTCCCGGGATATGTAATACCTGCCCTCCCCAAGACCGCTTTTCACTCTGCCCCGGATCTGCAATGACTGTTCGCCATCGAGAATCTCAAGGAGATCATTAAGCTCTGTGTATAGAACACCAAGCCCTTTCTCAGTCAGGTAAATATGCTGACCGTCGGATTTGAGCTGCCTCTCGATATAGCCTTCCTTCAGGAGAGAATTTATATAGCTTGAACCGGACTGCTGGCTCATACCAAGGAGCTCTGCAAGTTTTGTCGACGAAATCTTGGCAAATCCCCTTTCATTGGATGCTTTCTTGATTTCCTTCAGTACCTCGTATATTCTTGACTTGGATTTCATTAGTTCCTACCCGATTAACCTGCCCTGCCTGAGGGAATACGTTCTAATCATTATATTTTTCAGGCTCCTGGCCAGTGTCCTGTCGTTTGTCAGGACAGCAGCAGAATGAGCAACGGCCGCATTCTGGATGCAATCATCGCCGGATCCGCTTGATTCAAGTGACTCAAACCTTTCCGACAACGCAAGTGCAATACTGGCAAGGCGCACAGAATTGGTCAGTCCTTTCAGTTCTTTCCTGACGCAATCCAGAACAACAGGTGTATATGCCAGCGGCATGGATTGTACTGCTTTCATAAGGTCTACGTTTCTCTCAGCTGCATAAATTATGACGTTTGTATCGATAATAAGATAATTGTCCCTGTGACCAGACATCAATCTTCTTTCACTTTCTCTGCAATGGCTGTGCCCTTCCTTATCTTCTTGACCAGTACCTTAACCGTCTCACCCTTCTTCGCACCGGGTACTATAATTGTAAATCCACGGAAATTACCCCTGCCTTCTCCAGATGGGCCGATTTCATTCACTGTTATGCTGTACGTTCTTCCTTCCTCGAGTGTAGATTCATTCTGGTTGATATCCTTGGTCATTTTGAGCGCATGCTGTGCTCCACACGCTTTGCATTCCAGCACGTCAACGCGTCCAACCCTTTTGATCTCTGTATCCGGGGAACCACATTCATAACATTCCACATATATCTGCAGGAACTGCTCAAGTTTCTTCCTTATTGTTTCCTGATCAACCTTCTTGTTGATTATCAGCCTGGGCGGATCCATGGAGATCCCTATACCAAGTTCTCTTGTCAGGAACTTTATGAATATCTTTGGGTCCCGATTGAGCATCTCTATCACGGAAGCAAAGTTCCTGATTATAGTGACTTTGCCTTCGTATATGATATCCGGTTCCGGGATCTTGAGTCTTCTCTGGCTCCTTATTGATTTTGAGAATGTACCTTCCGCTTTATCAAGTAATTTTGAATATATATCTTCACCCATATTATGATCTCCTCTTTATGAACACCACATCATACTGCACATTATAGGTTTAGCGTTTTTCATTAACAAATCTGGCAAATGATTATGTCGGGTAGACCATAGACCCTTACGCACTGTATTAAAAGGAAGAAAAATCCAAAGTCGTTTTAACGGGATTCAAGCTTATTATAGAATATCTATTATTTTAATCTCCATTGTATGTGATGTGTCAGGTCAATTTTTTTAAAATTGTCAATTAGGAGATTGGCATAACCCATAATATTGGGATTGGGGAAACATAATCATGTATGGCAATCATGTCAGTATGTATGGCAGATGTATGGCAACTTGCAAAATATTTATATACATCTAAAATAATTACATGACAATTCATATGGACCAAGATGAGAAGATAACAATAAGGATATCAAAAGAATCTCTCGCAGAGATAGATGAGTTTCTTGAGAGCCGCCAGGATCTGGGCACCAGATCAGAATTTATCAGAAGCGCATGCCTTCGTTACATACAGCAATCAAGAATGGGACAGGACAGCAAGAATGGAAAAGTATGCGTGAAGCTTCGAGGACTTTCTGAAAAGTGGCTTGAAAAATCCGTATCATTAGGATTATACAGTGATCTCGAGGATGCAGTTTCTTCAATAATCACGGAATTTGAGAGTGATGGTTCTTTTGCAAGAGTTATAGAGCGCAAGTTGGAAAAGTTCAGGGAGGCTGAGCACGTCTTTGACAAGTACGAGAGTATAGTCAACGATGACAGGAAGAGCTTCCAGATAAGAGAATACAAAAAGGAATGAGGGGTGTTTGAAAAATGGAAAGAAGTGAAACGGAAATGATGGACCCGAAGTACATTCGGGACAGGATAGTAGGAGTTGTACAGGAGTATTTCGAAGAAAGGGACGACACAACGTTTGTCTCTTTCGGAAAAGCGGGCGCAAGGATATTGAAGAAAGTCCTGCCATTCGAGACAGGCAAGATCAATTTCAACTCGGTGGTTTTGAACGATGCACAGCCAAAGCCAGTCAAGGAGAAGAGAAGATGGTTCCGCAGGGCATCATACTTTGAGGTCGATCTTGACGAGAACAGGGCTGGTATATCCAAGTCGGCCGGAAACGGGCTGGCGCTTGAAAGCGTCTATTACAAGATCAATACAATAAAGGTAGGCGGAACACAGTTCGAGTCTTCACCACACCTTCTGGCTGAGCAGATACTGAGCAATATGGACAAGTCATCTGGCTTCATCCTTGTAACAGGATTCGGAGGGAACTTCGGGCAGACAATGCACATTGAGTTTGCGAAACTGCTGAAGAAGAGGGGAATTCCTCACATGAGTGTTGTGATCAAGCCCCAGAAGACACAGAAACAGCAACGGTTCCAGGCTGATAAGGCCATTATCGAGCTTATGAGCCATGACTCAAATGTCAAGGTCTATGATAACGAGCTCCTTCTTGGCAAGGAAATGCGTCTTGATCCGATGGCGTCATTCATGGCGATGGACAGGGTCAACGACGTTATCTGCAGGGACCTGAAGACATATGGAGCTATTTTGAGCGAGATAGCTTCAGAAATGAAAAATCCGTTTTTCTAATTTTTTTTAATTAGAGTGAGGAGAGTACCTCACTCTCAAACATCTCTCTATCACAATAAATACATTCTAAGGCCAGTGGTTTTCTGCTTTTTACAAAGAACTCAGGTTTTATCGGTTCTTTTGTGTTGGATATGCAGTTGAGGTTGGAGCATTTTATGATGCCTACGACTCTGTCCTCCAGGGCAACGTTGAACTTCTCTACAACCTCGTAGTTGCGTATGATGCTTATCGAGGCGTCAGGCGCTATCAGGGCAATCCTGTCAAGCTCAGGCCTTTCAAGCGATCTCTGCTCTATCTTGACGACATCCTTGAAACCGAGCCTCTTGCTTGGCACGTACATGCCGACGCTTACCGTCAGCTGCTCCTTGCCGGTTATGTTCAGAATGGAGAGGACCTTCAG
>JAKACH010000037.1:0-4950 GCA_021821635.1 Thermoplasmata archaeon
TATCTACAGGATATATTTGGGAAAAACCCTGTTCCTCCGGAGGCACGTGCAGATAATCTGAAGAAGTACTCTCTCTTCGGCAACAGATCGCCCTCCAATCACATATTGGCTTCTCTTAAAAGAAAAGTGGAGGAAAAATTATCTCAGAGCGGCATAGATGTTTACCTATCATTCAAGCACTGGCACCCCAGCCTCAAGGAGACGGCCGAAGTGATAGCGAATGCCAATTATAGAGAAATTGTTGAACTACCACTATTTCCCTTCCCATCTGAAGGTGTTTTCAACTCCTATTTCATCCCCTTTTCAGAGGAGTTGAAATCGAGAAATTTCAAGGGCCAACGGCATGTGATTAACGGCTTCTATCAACATCCAGGCTTTCTTGAGATATGGTCTTCAAGGATCAAGGATATGATAGAAAATGGTCAATATGATCGACTTTTGCTGACTGCGCATAGCCTCCCAACATCTCGAAATAGTGAAGAAGCATATTCTACCGCATTTCATGAATTCTGCAATAATTTGGCAGGCTCAATACAGACAGTCAAAACTCTATCCGGATTCCAAAGCAGGAGCAAGTATGGAAAATCATGGCTAGAGCCTTCGATTCAGAAGGTTATTATTGAGGAATCCGGAGTAAAGTCAGTCCTGGTAGCCCCGCTTGGTTTCTGTTACGAGCATTTAGAGGTGCTTTACGATCTTGACATAGATTTTTCACTTTTCCTAAAAAACATCGGTATAGAATATGCAAGGGTAAAACTGATGAATGACTCAGACGACTTTATTGATTTGCTTGCTGACATAGTCAAAACAAAATTTCTTTAATACCAATCACAACAGATCTGTTCATAATAATTTTGTGTAAACTCGGCTAATCTCGTCAAAGTATGCTTCTTACTTGATGAGGTTAATGATTTTCCAAATTATTAAACCGCATAAGGGTATAGCAAACCGCACTAAGTTAGATCATTGTGGTTTTATTTTTTGTTGCCACTGGTCGATTGAGCGAAAGATTGTAAATTATTATGCTGAGAAAAATAATGTGCAGCATACTCAGCAAACTCCTTCACGTATGAATCAGCTGTTTTTTTGAACATAGCATACACTTTTCTCCTGGAATTAGGGCTGTCTATATTTACTACCTTTACGACATTCATCTTTGTGGCAACAGTTGTTTGCATTCTGGATACAATGCTTATTCCCATGTTTTTGTATACTGCCATTATTACAGATGAGGCATTATCCATGATGCCTCTCACATTCAGATCGGTTTCCCGGAACCCAGCGTTATAGAACATGTCCATGATTGCATGTTGAACGCCGCTTGTTTTTCTTCTTGCCAGATAGTCATATTTGCATATCTGGTCCAGGCTTACTTTTTCAAATTCTGCCAAGGGGTGGTTAACTGGTACGATCAAGACAAGTTCGTCCTCGCCAAGTTCAATCACGTCAAATAAACTGTGATCATATATGCCCTCGCTGATCCACCCTACAAATATCAGGTCAGCGACTCCGATTTTAAGGTTCTCTATGGACTTAAGCGTTTCATTAATATCAACACTGAAGTCTATCTCTGGATGAGAGACTCTGTAATCTTCTGTAATGTTAGGAAACATAGAAAGAAAAGTTGACTCACCTGCTGAAATTCTTATTAATCTTGTTTCGTTGGGTGAAGTCATAACATTTTCTATCTCGCTCATGTAATCGAAAAGTTTCTTCACCTTCTCAAAAAGCACTCGCCCCTTTGGAGTAAGCTGAATAGACCACCCGTTCCTGTAAAATAGTTTCTGCCCATACTTCCTTTCAAGACTGCTTATCCTTATACTGGCTGAGGATTGAGATATATCGATCATCATGGCACCCTTGCTGAAGGACAGTGTGGACGCAACTGCATAAAAAGCTTCCAATTCCTTCAGGTCAGGCTTTTTCTGAGGCATACAATTCGCTTAGTCAGTATATTATCTAAATTTATATTCTTTTTGCTATATAGAAATTTACGGGCTTTCTAAAATATTTGGTTTAAATAATAAATCGCTACGAAAATATTGGATTAGAAAAATTGTAGGAACGCAAGCAATTCAATTTCCTCCCGAAATCTGCGGAACTTTTCTTGCAGCAGCATTGCTGACTTCCACATTGTTCTTAAGCAGGGCAAGGTACCTGAATATTATATGGTTCATCTTACTGAACGGGACAATTGCAAACAGTGTTCCAACGAGTGAAAGGTGTATTACGAGAATAAGCCCCATTATTGAGCTTGACCTTAAAATCAAAGTTACCAGGCCAGTAATAGAAATCAGGATTAACATGGCTATTACAACATAGTCAGATTTCAACATACGCGAATCTGCTTTGTCTTTCTCGGAGCTATGCTTCATATAAATGAAACCTGAACCGCCGATGATCATGAGGACGCCGCCTATTACTCCAAAGAATACCGGACCCGATAAAATTGGAAATGGCGGGTTATACCCAAGGATACGTTGAAGATAAGCAGCAATAATAGTTGCTACAAAAGCAGATAAAAACCCAAAAAACATTGCAGAATGATAAAACATTCTGGTCCTGGTCCCATTCTCCTTCGGATAATCACACCCAACTCCACCTCCCTTGAACCACTTATGCGAGAGCACTTCGTATATCGAGACCACGTGTGCTCTTAGTCTGAAGAGATCTCTTGAGCCTCCGCCAATACTGGCCCAGTACTTGAATCCCTGTATTATCCACATAAGGAGGATATACAAACCAAGGGCAAGTCCTGCATCGTCCATTATGTCGTATGGAATGACATTATAGAATGAGGAATGTACTGTAAATAAGCTGTTGACACCGTTTATTGAAATAGATATATAAAGTAGAGAAATAATAGAAATTAGATATACGACTGTCGCCGAAAGGTAACTCCTGCTGAAGATAGACGATGCAGCAGCTGGCCATGCGTTCTCAGCGTGTATCTGGTACCTTATCGTACTGTTAAGTTTCGGTATATTTAATCCGAATTCATGCGGTTCGCTGTAAGGGCATGCATAGAAGCAGTCTCTGCAATCATGACATAAATAAGAGAAGAACTTGATATCTTTGGCCTCAAAAAAATTCCTTCTTTCCATTGCGTCCCACACGGGGCAAAATCCTTCACAGTGCCTGCAGGCATTGCATATCATATACTGACGCTCTGACTCTTCTATATTCGAAACAAACATGGAAACCTCAGGCATCCTGCATCGCCTCCTTTCCAGCGGTAATTCCGGTTACGCTTCCTATTACAAGGCCGGTTCCCCCTACATACCCCCTTCCATAAACATTACCTGAAGTAAGTTCGCCTGCAGCATAAAAATTCTCCAGCAAGCCACCTGATTTGAGGAAAATCTGAGATTTAGTGTTTATCTTGACGCTCAAATAAGTGAAAGTGATTCCAGGCTTGAGAGGCCATGCGTAATATGGCGGCTTGTCTATTTTTCTACTCCAGTTTGACTTATTCGGATCAAGGCCGGAGGTGCTGCTGCCGTCTAACCGCATGAGATCATATTTAGCTGATTCAGGTACGTGTTCGTTGAATTCATTTACCGTTTTTATTAGATTCTCCGGTGATATCCCCAGTTTTACTGCCAAATCACCAAGAGTATTCCCCGAATAGGGCTTGTACATTGGCATTAGAGTTTCGCCCAGCATTTTGCTGTCTATTATGACGTACGCTACCTGATCGGGTTGATCTCTGACCAGGTGTCCCCATAGAACATACCTCTTTGTCCACAAATCCTCACCTTCATCGTAGAATCTCTTGCAGTTCTTGTTTACCACTATTCCAAGCGGAATGAGATCTATTCTTGTAACAAAGCCACCATCGTATTTTGGTGCCCTGCCGTCCACAGCTGTCCAGTGTGCCTGGTTGGGTTCCCCAATCTGCTCAGCTCCAAGTTCAAACAGTTTTTTTAAAGGTATACCGTCATTGTACCTGTTTCCCCTGACAACGGAATTGTCTATTGCCGATCCATAACCTTCTCTTAACCACTCGAGATTTGCCTCATAGCCTCCCGAAGCTATTACCGCTGAGCTGGCATAAATTTCACCACTGGAACCATTCCTTGAGACCTTGATCAATATTCCATTTCTATCTTGAGAGAAGGAATCAACACACGTTTCATATAGAATCTTCACTCCAAGCTTTTCCAGATCATAATAATATGTGTTTACAAGTTGTTTTCCTCCACCCATGATAAACGCATTTGCCTGAGAATAGTGAAATGCGCCTCTAACCGCATGATGCAAAGTTATTCCATGTTGGTTCATCCAGGCAGGTAGATCCGCGGACTCAGTAACGACTTTCTCCAGTATTTCCTTGGTTGTGTAACCCTTGGTAGCTTTCTCAATATCCGCGATATATTCATTCTTATTGTACGGGCCGCTGCTGTAATTATCATGATCATGAACATATCTTATGCTCCGGGTATACTTCGAGTTCCCGCCCCTGAATTCCCTGGGAGCTCTTTCTATAAGGAGGACTTTCTTACTTCTATCTTCTTCTGCAGCGGTTATAGCTGCAGTCAAAGCAGCATTTCCGCCACCTACAACCACAACATCGAATTTTCTATCAATTTCCAAATTAGCACGTCCTTGTTTTCTGGAAAGCATCTCTTAGTTGCGCTTTCATCTGATAACATCCTCGTATCTTTTACCGCTTAGCAAAAACGTTTTCAAACCTCCCACTTCAAGAATCGAAACAAGAAAAGGTGGTATGGATCTGAAGGTCAGAGTTTTTCCAGTTCGCTCATTCTTTATAGTCCCGGTCGCGTAATCGATGTCGAGCCTATCAGAACTCATGAAAAACCCTTCCGGATAATCGATTTCTATAGGGTATATTCCGACATTAACGCAGTTTCTGAAGAAAATTCTTGCTATGCTTTTCGCAATTATTACTTTTATACCGCATCCTACAAGTGCCAGGGGAGCCTGTTC
>JAKACH010000037.1:5050-14816 GCA_021821635.1 Thermoplasmata archaeon
GGCATGGCCACCATTGGTACTACTTCATCAGCATCAATATAAATATTCTTATAAATTTCCGCGTCTCTTCCAGATGTGACGTGCAAGCCTCTCTCTCTGTGTCTTTCGAGGAGGTAAGCATCAGTCTTCTCATCAGCAAAAATGACAGAATTTTTTGCGCCCATTTCAAGAGCGAGGTTTGTTAGAGTCGTTCTCGAGTCAATTGACATTGCAGTCACAGCACTGCCTGTCCATTCAACCGTCATGTAATTCGCACCGTCTGTGCCTAGAATTCTCAAAGCCTGGAGAGCCACATCTTTTGCCTTTGCTCTGCTATGAAGAATGCCGTCTACGTTTATTCTGATTGTCTTTGGCACCTTGAGCCAGGTCTTTCCAGAAAGGAAGATAGAAGCCACATCACTGCTGCCCATTCCGGTTGCAAACGTTCCAAGTGAACCAAGTGTAGTAGTATGCGAATCAGCACCGACGATGAGCATTCCAGGCTTGGCAATATTTTCCAATATATATTGATGGCAGTTTGATCCCTCTTGTATCAGGCATCCCTGTTGCCTGGCAAACTGGCGCATAATATTATGCAAATCAGCAGATCTCTCTGAACTTGCTGGAAAGTCATGATCTATGTTGATCAGCACTTTGCTGCTGTCAAATAGTTTCATTCCCTTTAGCTCATTGAAAATTTTTATAACCAGGGGTCCCTGAACATCATGAGCATATGTAAAATCAACAGATGTAATTACAAAGTCTCCCGCGTAAACCTTGTTCGGACTCTGTGAGGACTCGGCTAGGTTCTTGATTGAAAGGATCTTTTCAGAAAAAGTGAGTCCCGAGTCATTTAATACACTGCGCTCTTTATCTGACTTGATCATATACGTGGGATCATTGCAAAATACTAATACATTTCTATTGAAAAACTTAATAACAGCCGTTCTATATGCCTTTTGAAATTACGTTCGAAACGAGCATATTTAGGCATTAAGTAATTAGGAATTTCATATGGAAAGTGCAATCATAACTGCTGTTAACGTATACAGTATGAAACTAGAACTTAACTCTAAGTACGAAAATTCACTTGGAGTAAAAGACAAAGTTGATTCTGTTCTGCTCTTTTTAAGAACTGATAATGGCATTTATGGCTTTAGTTCTATAGAGCCAGACTCACCAAGTTATTCTGAAGAGACATTTTATAACATCAAGTCAACCGTTGAGAATGAGTTCGCACCTCTTATAAAGGGCCAAGATCCAATGGACTCTGCCATCATAATGAACAGGCTGGGAAGATCAGTGTATGGGCATTATATGTCTAAGTCACTTGTAGAATCGGCTTTGCTTGATTTAAAGGGTAAGCTCCTTAGATTGTCGGTACTGAATATGTTGGGCGGACCCGTGCACGACAACATGAAAGTGATTGGATGGGTAGGGATTGGAAGGATTGAAGATATATCTAATCAAGTAAAAAGAATATTATCAGATAATTTTAGCACAATCAAACTGAAAATTGGGCCCGATGTCGAAAAAAATACAAGCATATTGTCGGCTATCAGGAAAGAATTTGGATATGACTTTTCTATTCGGGCAGATGCAAACCAGAGCATGAACCGGTCATCTGCATTGAAGTTTATTGAAAGCGCAAGCCATTTTGAACTTGAGCTGATTGAACAACCTGTCGACAGGATGGACATAGACTCAATGGCTTTTTTGAGCAAAAGAAGTTCTATACCAATAATGGCAGATGAGAGTGCCGTCACACGTCAGGATATATTGCGCTTGATCCAGCGTGAAGCTGCTTCAATTGTCAAAATGAAAGTGATGCGGAATGGAGGCGTTTCGGAAACCCTGAAAATGATTGCTGTAGCAGAAGCTGGAGGAATAGATTGTGTCATAGGGAATGGCTTTTCTTCGTCTTTGGGTACTCAAGTTGAAGCTACAGTTGCACTGGCTTCACCTTCATTGTCAAGTGAACATGAATTCGTTGGTCCCCTGAAACTTAAGTATGACATCGTCAAAGAGAAGAGTGAATACATACATAATGTCCTTAAGTTCAGGAATGGGCCAGGATTTGGATACGATTTTGAAGATCTTACCGAAACCGTAAGATCTTCTATAGTGTGATGCCTGAATCTCTCAAAATACTCTTTCTCCAGAGAAAACAAGGTAAAAATGCCAGCAAAGCAATGATTAATGATATGAAGAAGATACAATAAAAATAAAGTGGGGTTGAAATAAAATCGCTATCAACCCTCTCATTTTAGAATCTCAAGTTGAATGTCTTCCAGACTTCTCTTATCTATTTTCTTCCTGTAGAGTGCAAGAAAAGCGATTAACGTGCCTGCAAGTCCAATGGCGCCATAAACTGAAAACAGTCTAACGACATCTTTTCCTGAGAATAGTAAAGGCGTAAGCAACAATCCAATTACACTTGCAATTCGATCTCCTGTCATCACGACGCCGCTGGAGAAGCCCCTAAATTCAGTTGGAAACAGCTCGCTTCCTGCGTTTCGCATCACAGGAACTGCTACGAAAGCAAAGAACGAGAGTCCCATGAATACCCCAAACAGGGCGTATGCATTATGGTACGCTATTAGAACTATGAACGCAAAGATTGTTTCAAGCGAGCCGCCGATCATTGCCCACTTTAGCCTACCTACTGATTCTATTGTCCTTGCTATCATGATTGTAGCTATGACCTGTACTCCAAGGAATGAAGCACTGTAAAGAAGAGATCCAGAATGTGAGACGCCCAGGGAGGAAAGTATTGATGGGTTCAAAGTTGATAGAGCTCCCGGTATAAGGTTAAAACACATTACCGCAATGAAAATTGGAAGTATCAATACAAAATACTTTAGGTAGTGTTTCCTAATAACTACCTTCTCGTCCAAAAATAATGCCTTCCTGGAATTCTCCAGGACCTGACTGGAGAAAAGTTCTCCAGAAGCCCTCTTGATACCTTTTGAAGCCAATTCGAATTTCCCCTTTTCTATTGCCCACCTCGGAGACTCAGGTAGTGATGTTCTCAATATCATCCCAATTACTGCTGGAATTGCAGCAGAACCTAGCATTATTCTCCATTCTATTGGTGTCGGTCCAATTGTAATATAAAGAATATAACCTAGCAGGTAAGCACTAACTCCTCCTAGAGTGAAACCAACCCATAGGTATGAGATCCCCCTTCCCCTGTACTTTGTGGGCATAAACTCAGAGACTATTGTCATAGCCGCTGGATAGTCTGCGCCCGTTACGAAACCGATCAAAAACCTCAAAATATTAAGCTCCAGGGGAGTCTGGGCAAAAGCAGACAGAAAGCTGAAAAGAGCAGTCAAAGCCAACGTAATTATGAACGTAAGTCGTCTTCCTATTAAATCAACTACGGTGCCCATTGAAAATACCCCTACAACTGCTCCGATAAAGAGGAGAGACGCAGTAAATGCAAAATTACTGGTGGATCCAAGGAAATGCGGAATGACGCTAAAAGTACTTGCTCCCAGCGCCTGAATCACATAGAGGTCGGTAAACGCACCTAAGGCAGCAATAATAACCAGCTTTTTGTGAAAGCTCGTATATTTTGCGTTATTCATCGCGGCTATCGGTTCTAAACCCTTTTCAAAGGAAGGTTCATCTGTCATCTTATTGAGATAATACATACAATTGTATATTAATCTTTGTTTTCTTATATATGTGTGGAAATCTTTCTCATTCCTGTATTTAGAAAAATAAGGAAAATACGGGATATTCTTTCGCTTTGCAGGTTGATAATAAATCTCAAAAAATAATTAATTTTAATAATATAGTGCATGCTTTCTAATCCGGACACTTAATTGCGCTCCGGCAAGTATTCGTCATACGAAGCACAACCTTAGGAGAAAGAGATATTTATACCATATCCGATCCTCCATTCATGAATTCACTTACAGTTTTTACATACAATGCAGAGGAGTTCCTGAGGGAAGTCTCGAAAAAGGGCACATCTTCAGATATAGAGTTTCACGAAAGAAAAAGTGATGATTCGATACTTACTTTCATATCGCCGCTCAGGTATCCGGACAAGATATCTTCTCTTACCGATTCCATCTTTGCAGCAGACATTGCTGTTGTTAATATTACCGCACTCAACAGGGATCTTGGTGAAGTGATAGTAGCCCTGGATCTTATGGGTCCCGAGACCGGCTTCATAACATTCACGGATTCAAGCATAATTGACCAGGTCAGGCCGCTCCTTAAGGGCACCAGGCTTTCATCGTATGAGATCACAGAGAAGAAACCGGTTGAGCTTGCTGATCAGATTAGCTCGATCAAAACAAAGAAACCAGATTCACCTACCACAATCATAATAGATCATTTCTTCGGTGTAAAGAGTGTCGGGACTGTGGCGCTTGGTTTCGTGCTGTCTGGTACAGTTCACAAACACCAGGATCTTGAATTATCATATCTGGACAGGAAAGTGCAGGTAAGATCGATCCAGATGCACGATGTCGACGTTGAATCCGCCGGCCCAGGTGCGAGAGTCGGCCTCGCTCTGAAGAATGCTGATCCCGAAGAACTTGAACGCGGCATGCTTCTTTCGGAGAAACCATTTGAATACGCTTCGGTGATCGAAGCGAAGATAGTTCCACACAGATCGGTGAAGCGCATCCCTGATGGACAGGTAGAGGTTTTTGTCTCCGACTACATGAGATATCAGAGAGGTTTCTATGATGGGAAATCCCTGACCATGGACAAGAAGGTATGCCTTCCCGGAAGAAGTCTTGTAGTATCCAGTCCGGCGATAGCTCCAAGGATTTTTGGCAGGATCAATTTTTGAAACGGGCTATCTTTCCCGCAAGCATTTCTGCCGTACCTATGTCCCTGCGCATGTAATACTCCCCATGCACCAAGGAAGATGCAGAATCAACTTTTCTGGCAGCATCTGGAATTGAATCTGCAATGCCCACTATCGCAATGGATCTTGAAGAGGTCATTTCTACACTTGAAAGAGATCCGTTAACCGCGGCATAGTATATCTTCGTGCTCTCATCCTGCAAGGGATCTAGACTTAGCCTTCCAGGTCTAGGTTGGGATCCATATCCTATTGGCACCACATATCTCAGGACTGTTGCTTTCTTCAAAAAGTCGATCCTGTTACTGAGGGTCCCGTTTGCAACCCCGAACAGAATATCCAAAAGATTATCCTGTAGTATCGATAGGACGTTTATTCCTTCGGGATCGGCAAACCTTGCATTGATCTCGATAAGTCTCACGCCGGATGCTGTAAGCATGAACTGCCCATACATTACACCTTTGAAAGGATAGCCCTCTTTCCGAAGTGCAATGGATGCCTGTCTGAGGATATCGAAGGCATCATCTCTTGCCTTTTTATTGATAAATGGAAGCAAATGATCGCTGTCTGTAATGGAACCCATCCCACCCGTGTTCGGGCCAGAATCACCCTCGTAGGCCCGCTTGTAATCCTGTGCAAGAGGCATTGCAGCCAGGGTAGTTCCGTCGGAAAACGCCTGCAGCGAAAACTCCTCTCCGGCGAGCCTCTCTTCTATAAGGACGCTACCATCCCTTTTCACAAGCTCAAGAGCATAGTTCAAGCCTTCCTGCCATGATGAAAAATGGTCCCCCATGACCTTGACGCCCTTGCCCCCTGTCAGCCCTTTGGGCTTCACAACAAAATCCTTCCCGTATGTCGAGATCCATTCTGTGCATTCCTTTTCTGAAGAGAAGCTTTTGTTCAGGACTCCGCCGGGAACACCGTGCTTTTGGAGCAAGTTCCTCATGAATATTTTGTCGGTCTCTATTCTTGCAGCACCCATAGAAGGCGAAGCAGTCGGTACACCTTTATCGTTGAGGGAATCAACAAGCGGTGTAGCAAGCACAGGATCTGGTCCTATAAACGCCAAATCCACCTTATTCAAAATCGCGAAATCTAGTATCTTGTCCCAGTCTGTCTCCCTTGCAATGAGCGAAGCCCTTGCATACCTGAGTATCGATGGATTCTTGTTTGCCATTGCCGCATAAATTTCTGCGCCGGACTCCTGAAGCTTTGTGGCAATGGCATCTTCGCGCCCTCCACTTCCGACGAGCAGAACCTTACTCGACAGGCTTCTCATCCCGGTTTGAGCTGAGCATATCTGAAACCTGTTCTTTCGACACCTTGAAGTACTTGTAGAAATTCTTGCCTATCCTGAAAATTTCAGTGTTTCTGTATTTCTCTGCAACTATGATCTTGCTTTTCTTCAGATCTGAAAGGATCCTTTCAGTCTTTTCACCAAACCTCTTGGTGACTTCGCCCCTCAATAACCCATTCGCTGTTATAACCATGGAAAGCAGTTCCTGCGCCTCCTTAGGAAATTCCGGCATTGAGACCGGTTCTGCAATGTCCACAAATTCTTCCTTGACTTCCATCTTGTAACGAATGCCGATCTTGGCTATCCTGAGTGCCGTTTCCCTGGAAGAGTAATCCTTTATCAGGGACCGGAGCGCTTTTGACACCGCATCTTTCTCCTCGTTCAAGGGAATAGACATGTCGCCGACAGACATCGGTTCTTGTGAAGCAAAGAGGAGTGCCTCGACAGCAAGCTTCAAATCCATTGCTAAAGATATATTATAGTTTATAATATTATTTTCCTACTTCCAAAATGCCTTTGTTCTAATAGGAGAGGTTATCGATCATCAGCATCTATTCTATCAGAAAGATTAACTAATCTCCTCGTCCTTAAGGATTGGACCGAACATATGTTCGCTACAAGAAAAGTTGAAGCAACTGAAGACCTGGAGATAATTCCCGCAACTTCCAGAGGCAGCAAGGCGTCAGTGCTATTCTGGCTCTGGTTCGCCTCTAACCTGACGATCGGGGATTTCCTCATTGGATTGCTGGCGCAGGACTACGGGCTTGGTTATTCTAGCACCGTGATTGCGCTTGCTATAGGCACCATCCTTGGTGGAGTTCTTCTGGCACTTATGAGCGTTATGGGTCCTGTTTTCGGCATGTCGCAAATGAGGATCGGCCGCTACACGTTTGGCAGAAAAGGCGGTATTGTCATGTCACTCCTGCAGTGGGGAAATACGCTTGGCTGGTTCACATTTAACTCTATAATTGCGGCCTCCGCCCTGGCCCTTGCAATTGGTACCAGATTGTACGCAATTCCAATCGCAGTCACTGTTCTTCTCGTGCTTGGGCTCATCCTTCTCGGTCACAAAACGATACAGAGATTTGAGCGGGGAATGTCCGTGGTACTTGGTATATTATTTGTCATAATCCTTGCTTACTCTATTGAGAAGATAGGCGTATTCGGTAGCTCTTCTACGCCTGTTGCCTTCTCTGCAGTATCCTTTGGATGGATTGTGGCTTTCAGTTTTTCCTATATAATGAGTTGGGGACCCTATGCATCTGACTATTCCAAGCATCTTGATCACTCAGTTTCGCGAAAGAGTATCGCAGTTTACGTGCTTTTAGGTGCCGGGCTCGCATCCTTTTTCTCCGAGCTTGTTGGTTTCTACGTTGGCATGGCCACGAACTCGACCAGCTCCAACCCTGCCCAGCCTCTTGCGCAGTTCCTCGGAAAATATGCGCTGGTTGGACTTTATTTCCTGTTTCTTGGAGGACTGTCTGCGAATGCAATAAACCTGTACTCAAACACAATGAGTATAAGGGCAGCCGGTGTCCGGATGGAGAGAAAGTATATCGCCGTTATCGTAACTGCAGTCGCAGGAGTGCTGGCTTATCTTGGATATAACAGCTTTTACGTTTCATACGAAAATTTTCTCTTCATTCTCGACTACTGGATCACGCCATGGATTGCAATAATGCTTGTTGATTTCTTCTTGCGCTACCGGCAGTACCTTAAAGGGGGGTACAGGGAAGTAGTAAACTACCGGGCTATATTTGCATATCTCCTTGGCATCATCATATCAGTGCCTTTCATGTATCCTTCTGAATACTTCATTGGTCCGATTGCTTACAGGCTTGGATTCGACATAAGTTACTTTGTTTCATTCATAGTGGCAGGCTTGACCTATTACCTTTTGCAGAGATCGCATGAAAATAAATCCACCGAAACATTGTCCACATGAATATGACAGTTCTGAACGACAGGGAGATAGAGGACAGGATCGGGAAAGGGCTCCTTATAACCGGTGAATATGACATAAAGCTTGTAACTCCAAACGGATATGACGTGCGTGCGGATATAATCCGCGTCTCTGATAAGGAGATGAAGGAGGGTGCAGAGATACCGTCCAAAAGTCACTTCTTCATATCTACAATGGAAACAATATCTTTACCTGCGGACATAACTGCACAGATATGGATCCGCTCCTCGTATGCAAGAAAGGGAATCCTGGGATCCTTTGGCTTTATAGATGCAGGTTTCAGGGGGCAGCTCACCCTTTCTTTCTATAACTCCTCAGAGGAGGGACTGCACATATCGCGAGGAGAGAGAGTGGCGCAGGTGGTTTTTCTGGCAATGTCATCCCCCGCAGAACGGGATTATTCCTCAAGGTCAGGGAACTACCAGAATAGCAGCGGAATAAAACTTTCCTGAATTAACATTTATCATGAAAACCAAATTGAAAGCCCTTCCCTCAATAGCGCTAATGCGTAAAACTTTACGAATAAGCTGATAATTTAAAGTAGTCATGAGCAATCCTTAAAAGCCTAAATGGCAGGTGAATCTTATATGGTAGAAGACTTAGATCCGTTTGACATAGCAGTCAAACAGCTTGAAAAAGCAGCGAAAGTAATAAACTTAGACAAACAGGCACTCAACCTCTTGAAAGAACCCTTGCAGATACTCCAGGTCAGGATACCTGTGAAAATGGACGACGGAAGAACAGAGGTTTTCACTGGGTTCAGGGTACACTACAACAACGCTAGGGGTCCTGTTAAGGGAGGAATTAGGTTTCATCCCGAGGAGAGCTTGTCGACAGTCAAGGCACTCGCAGCTTGGATGACGTGGAAGACAGCAATCGTTGACATACCTCTTGGCGGTGCAAAGGGTGGAATTATATGCGATCCAAAGAAGCTCAGCGCAGGAGAGCTGGAGAGGTTAAGCCGTGCTTACGTAAGGGCACTTGGCGAATATATTGGACCAGAAGTTGACGTACCTGCCCCGGATGTCTACACTACGCCGCAGATTATGGCCTGGATGATGGACGAGTATGAGAATATTGTAAGAAGGTCAGCTCCAGGCGTCATTACCGGTAAACCCCTGGAACTTGGCGGCTCCCTTGGAAGAGGGGACGCCACAGCCAAGGGCGGTATGTACGTTCTGAGAGAAGGTGCAAAGAAACTTGGCCTGGATCTTTCAAAGGCAACTGTTGCAATTCAGGGCTTTGGTAACGCCGGCCAGTTTGCTGTGAAACTTGTTCAGGAACATTTCCAGTCCAAGGTGGTAGCAGTTTCAGACACAAAGAGCGGAATATACAGCGAGAAAGGGATCAACTTTGATGCTCTCGTGGAGCACAAGAAGAAGACCGGATCAGTCGCAAACTTCCCAGGCTCAAAGAACATTACAAACGAAGAGCTGCTTGAGCTGAAAGTTGACGTGCTCATACCTGCAGCAATCGAGAACCAGCTTACTGCAAAGAATGCTGACAAGGTAAAGGCAAAGATCATACTTGAGCTTGCAAATGGGCCTACGACTCCTGACGCAGACGAGATATTCTTCAAGAAGAAGATCATGCTCCTGCCTGACTTCTTGGCTAACTCAGGCGGCGTTACTGTATCATACTTTGAGTGGGTCCAGAATGTTGGCGGTTACTACTGGGATCTTGATGAGGTCTATTC
>JAKACH010000038.1 GCA_021821635.1 Thermoplasmata archaeon
GATTTTAACACAAAATCTGTGAGATATACTAAAATTGCTTTCGTTATGATGACTTAGAGCCCGGCGTCTACGAAGAGCTTACTCGAACATAATATTCCCGTAATAGAGGAGATAATTGAAATATCACCGGATCAAACATATAATTTAATCTTCAGAGTTCAGAATTCCAATTTGCGGGCGTTGCTTAAATTACTTAATCCTTAGAATTATAGACGAACTCTCTTTCTAGACAGACTGATGGAAGGCATAACCGGCAATTGAAAGACCTCATTAAATGTAAGCTTAAGACTCGCTTTTTCTGATTTCACCCAGAGCTTCCCTGTCTCTGCAGTAAAGATAAGGTGCCAGGTCAAGCGAAGGAGGTGATTTTTCGAGTGTTCGCCTGTAAACCTGCCTAAGGTTCTTGTCAACTTCATCACAATATGCTTTCCATGTCACGCCAAGCGATTCAACGTATTTCTTCTCAATACCAGTAGCAACTTCGTGGGCATATGGATACTCATAGTCTTCATCCGCCATCCATTTTTCCGGTAACTCATGATGGAGACCAATTGTTTTCCTGATATCTATTTCCTTACCCTGAATCTTCAGAATTGGAGGAAAGTGCTCATCAAGGTATACGGTCTTTCCGTCGAGTGAATATCCTCCCGTATACTTTATGTCATAATCTGTACTAACGGATACATCGCTTCCCTTCTTTACAGAGAGCACTTCGCCGATATGTTCGTTGCCAATGAAGCAATTCTTGCCATCACTTTGTATTATTGTATGATCATTGACATCCTTCTTGGCCGAAACCTTGATGAATGTAGGCTCCTTGAAATCTATTGCCATGAGCAAAATCTCTTTTTGGTTTTGAGCCTTTTTGTCTACTCTGGACACAACTTCAAATTCTTGCATAATTATTCTATGGTGACATCGTTATTCAAATTATCCCTTCTGGATTATTTCCTACTCACTGCTGCAGGAAAAATAGTCTTTTGGTGGATAACTTTATTCATGTTTTGGATCATGAATCGTTTATTTATGAACAGAACTATGTTGTCTTAACATTGAAGGATGCAGACAATGTCGCAATGTCAGGCGAAAACGAAGTCCTCAATTATTTTTGATATAATGTGCCCGATTGCTATATGACATTCCTGTATTATTGAGGTCCTCTTGCTTGCGATCTTGATTGTATAGTCCGCTACTTCAGCACTTTTTCCGCCACTTGCCCCGGTCAGTGCGACCGTTATGCAACCCAGTTTCTTTGCCGCTTCCAGTCCCTTCACGACGTTTGGAGAGTTTCCGCTGGTTGAGAGCCCTATCACAGCATCTCCGTGTGAGCAGAACGCTTCTACCTGTCTGCTGTAGACAGCATCATACGAGTAGTCGTTAGCAATTGCCGTCAGCGACGATGTGTTCGTATGGAGTGCCATCGCTGGCAAAGGTCTTCTCTCTTTCTCAAATCTGCCAACGAGTTCAGCTGCAATATGCTGTGAATCTGCTGCGCTGCCACCGTTGCCAAACAGGACAAGCTTGCCTCCTTTTTTAATTCTCTCGGCTATCTTCATTCCGATACTGTATACAATATCTGAATCAATCAGGCTCCTGGCCTGAATTCCTTCATTAATGTAGGCAGCAATTTCGTCTCTCTGCATAAAAGAAGATAATTTCTCAAGCTTTATATTTTTCCAATGATATTCCCACTCTTGACGGGTATCGAAGCAGAAGGAAAAGCAAAGATCAGGAAATCATTGCTGAAATACGCTATATTCCCCGCATTTATCATATACAGCAGCATATGGGCGTACGTTGTCCTGCTGAGGTACTATTCCTTCAATGCGGACGTATTTGATCTTGGCCTGGCGTCTGGAGCTCTGTATTCGGTATTTCACGGTGGGCTTGTCGCAACAGCGGCTGATCCGAGACCTTTTCCATTCTCAAAGATGTTTATTCTTGTTTTGGCTCCCTTCTACTATTTTTTCCCCAACCCGGCTTGGCTACCGGTGTTTCAGTCAATATGGATCGGACTTGGAATCTTCCCCCTCTACTATATTGCCAGAATCGCCATCCGAGATGAGAAGTATGCTGCCGTCATCGCAATGACCTATTTGCTATACTATCCCCTTGCCGGCGTCAACTGGTTTGACTTTCACTTTATGGCGATGTTCCCCACCTTCTTTCTCATCGGATTCGCTCTCCGCCTTTCTGGTAGGAATAAGCTCTCAATGCTTGCTATGGCATTCGCCGCGATATCCGATTACCTTGTGCCACTGATACTTGTTTTCTATGCTATTTATATAATTCTCGATCCAAAGTCCTCAGTGAGCAGAAATAAACGTTTTCCATATGTATTCGGTATCCTGACTATAGCAATGTTCGTTTTCCTGGGCGCAATATTGTATTCCGGTAGGCTCATACCCCTGGATTATACCGGCTTATCAGGCGCATCCTATAGCCCAATCTACAAATCCACTTTTCTTCTCAAGGCAGAATACGTTGGACAGATGCAGCTTCCCTCACTTTTTATATCGTTCATTTCGCCAGAATCCCTGATCATGACGATTCCATATTATACCCTTGCATTCGTTAATAATTATCAGCCTTACTTATCAACGATGTACTTCCAGTATCCGGCACTGACTGCTCCTATCACATTTATTGCATTTGCGCTTGGAATCGCCCGGATCAAGGATAATGTTAACTTAAGGCTCAAAAAGAGAAGCGTCAGGGGTACATGGAAAGTGCTGGCTGTTGCAACCCTCTTCTTCAACCTTGCACTTTTTTCCCTCTATACACCTGTCGGAGAATTGTACACATCATCATACTCGAACCAAAGAATGGCTTCGATACTGACAGGAAATGATTTCAGCTACAATGCTGTTTCTTCCATCCAGATACAGCCATACGATTCCGACCTGATGAATGCGGTGCATATGGTTCCAATTGGCTCATCAGTGCTGATACAGAACAACATGCCGGAACTTGTGGCCGGATACAACTGGACTTTGCCTGATTTTTATGTCAACGGGACTTACCCTGCCTATATCCTTGTTGATCCGCACTCATATTATTATGATCATTTCAGCGTTGCATATCATGCTACAAATTACACTATGAAGTCCCTGTCATCTCTGCTGCTCGCAACAGGGAAGTATTCAGTCTTGTATTCAGAGCAGAATATCACATTATATATCCTGTGAGAGCTTATTCTTCGTATCATTAAGAAAGCTGAACCGCAACATAATTTATTATCGTATTATTATGATCTCTGGATAAGATGAAGTTTTCCCGGCTCACGTATATTGCGTTTTTTACGGCGGTAATTCTTCGTCTGATCGTCCTCTTTTCCTCGAGGCCTTATGTCTATGGAGGTGATTCTTACTCGTATATTGCGCTATCCGCAGAGATAAGTGCAAATCATTACCTGATACCTTTTACCAACCTGATTCATTATCCAGGGTCTGATTATATTTTCCCGCCGGTGATCCCATATTTTCTTTCACTTTTCACCCCAGTCATGAACACCTTCGGGCTGCTCGCTTTTCTTACCTCTATTGATATCTTCCTTGGAAGCTTGCCTGTATTTATTGTAACATCAGTTGCTGGAAAACTGGGGGGAAGAAATTCAGGTATCGTCAGTGGCTTCGTCTACGGAACATTCCCGGCTTTCATATACCTGGACACATGGGGAGATACTGCCCAGCTCCTTGGGATTGTGCTAATTCTTCTCCTCCTCCTTATGGTAATTCGGATACTTGATAATCAAGATTCTTCAAGATCCTCGATCCTAGCCATTCTGATACTTGTATTCATGGCATTCAGCCATGACCTTTCCTTCTTCTTTTCACTCTTCTTCGTATTCATTTCGATTTTTGCAGCTGCTGTCTTGAATGTGCTTTCAGGGAGAAGAATCAAGGGAGTTCGTTACCTCATCCTGATACTTGTTGCAGGTGGAATGATAGGATCTACCTGGTATTTGCTAAACCCGACGTGGATAGCATTTCTATTCGGAGGGTTTTTGTCAGGCAGCCCTAATGCAACTGTGAACGTGGGCATCATTTTATCATCCATATCTCCTCTTTTTGCTGTGCCGTATGGATATAATTTCCTGTCCCTCGCTTTCTTTGTTCTCCTTTTGATTTCATGGATATATATCCATCTTGCCGGATGGACCGGAAACAGGCTGATTATAGATGCACTGTTTGCTGCATCGCTAATACCCGCAATCGTTTTCACATCCAATCCTGTCCTGTTTACAAGATTCATTTATTTTGCCTCTATCGGTTACTGCTTATCGGGTTCCATACTCCTGGCCGAAATCCTATCATACAGGAGAAAGATCGCTCCAGTTAACATAAAAAGGTTGCAGTTTGTTGGAAAAGTTGCAGTTGTCCTGATTATTGCATTGTACCTTTCCTTTTCAGTAACGCTTAATGCCACGGCACATTCCTACTATGCGGATGGTGGTGGCACAGGAAACACTTTTACACAGAACGTCCTGCTTTCCGAATGGATAGGGGCTCATGATAATGGCGGTGCTGTAGCCGCCCCTCAACAGATAGGTTTCATGATCATGGCTTATGCGAAGGTACCAGTACTCGTAAGCGAAAATATCAGTCTTCTGACCCAGCAGACAGAAGTATTGGAGAGCAAGGCTGCATCTGAACTGATAAACTTGCCAACCAATTTTTCCCTGGTTATGGAAATCGTGTCCAAGTATTCCATTCGCTATGTAGTCTCTAATGCTCACAACACCTCAAATATTTTTAAACCGGTCTTTTCAAATAGTTTTTATACTGTTTATAGGATCACGATTTGAGTGAAGACGATATCCAAAATATCCTTCGCAGCCAGTAAGCGATGGATGCTTGAGCAATGAAAGGAGGTTTAGATTGACAAATAAGGAGTCGCCCTCAAGAGAAGGGTTTTTTTTAAACCTGAGGGTAAGAAGACTGCTTTACCTGATATACGGCATATTTTTCATAAATTATGCCTTCATAGCTTGGGGTCTTGTAGGTTATCTGGACCTGATTGCTCTTTCACTGATCTGGGTAATTCTGATACTTGCATTCATTTTCATTCTATATTCGGTCTATGTGGGAGATGATTCCAGATATTTCAAATACCTCTCATTCGCTGCATTTGCGCTTTCTTTTGCTTTATTCATAGATATAATGATCAGATTTGCTCCTGCTTATGGAACTGATGAAATTGCAATAGACACCTACGCAAGCTATCTTTTCCTGCATGGGAAAGATCCGTATATCAATGCTAACATGATCAATGTTTTCTCTGTTACAGGCTTTCCGCAGAGCCTAATAACGCCCCTTCTCCGGGGTGGTTCAGTACAGTTCCTTATATATCCAGGCCTGGCCGTTCTTTTGTTCATCCCAACGGTGCTTCTGCATGTCCCCAGTTATTCCGTGCTGCTCTTCTTCAACCTGCTTGCATTTATCGTTGTTTACCAGTATTACAGGAAGACGCAGTTCACATTCGCGGCCCCGGCACTGGCTGTTGCCATGATTGTTAACATGGAGTACGCTGTTTTTTCAATCAACGGCGTTACTGACATTGTATGGGTTACATTTGTAGCCATCGCATATTTCTTCAGAAAAAAACCCTGGATTTCTGGCCTAATGTTCGGCCTCGCGGTTTCCTTCAAGCAGACTCCACTTGTGATTCTTCCATTCTTCCTATTCTTCCTCTACAACGAGAATGATCTCAAGAAGGATTCTATCTACAAGTTCCTTACAGCCGGAATTCTGGTATTTGTCGTTACGAATGCACCTTTCATTATTTCAAATGCATATGCATGGGCAGTAAATATCACAGAGATTGCGTTCCAGCCGATAATTGGCGTGGGAATAGGTCCATCTATTACTTCCTTTGCAGGTTACATATACGTTCCCTCCGCTGTTTTCACCATCATCTCGGTTATGCTGCTTTTCATTTTCTTTGTTTTATACGTGGAGAATTATTCCAGGCTCAGGTTTGCTTTTTTCACTTTTCCAATAGTGGTTTTCCTTTTTAATTTCAGGGTGCTTGAGAACTACCTTATTTTCTGGCCGTTCCTAATATTCCTTGTACTGCCGGACATAAGCAGGAGCCTGCAGACTCGAAATATATCCCAAAAGAGCGCCAGGTTTGCATTATTCTCCAGACTCACAGGCGGCAGGAAGATAGCAGCGGTTATACTTGTTCTTCTCATAGCTGGCGGAGGCGCGGCTTCTGCAGGATATGAGATCTCGCACTATACTCCACAGGCACCTTTCTCGATAATGAATGTGACTGGGGGGGCAAACCCGCTCAATGCCCCTGGCGATATTACTATGCTTACGCTTTCAATGAATTATACACCTGTTGAAGGTGCAAGCCTGAATACTACCCTTCTCTACCGGATTTTTCCAAATGCCCAGCTCAATAATGTAAATTCACTATTGTGGTCGTCTTCGTCGTACCTCAGGCCTGGCATAAACAATGTATCGATATATCCAGATACCGCAAGCGATTTCCTGTCGCAGAATACCACTTTCAGGATAGAGGCATATTATGGAAATTATTCAGCCTTCTATACAGTATCCAAGCCAATCCCGGTCAATAACAATGTACCGTTTGCAGATCCATCTTTGATCTACCCCACGTATTCAGTTACTCAACCTTTCCCCGGATGGTCTGTGAAGCTCACTGGATCCTATCTTTATACGTATCGCTACCTGCCCGATGGGATAAACTTCACGCTTACAAAGGATCTGGCGCCGAGTTCCAAAAATGACTATGTTTTCATGACCTCGAATATTAATTTTACATATCTAGCCGGGGCCGGAGCCATATATTCATATAATTATTCAGGTGATTTCACAACACTTAATCTTTCCGCAGGAGTGGCGAATTTTTCTTTTTCCAACTTTTCTGGCGTGCTGCTGACTTTTGATAATGGATACGAGAAATACTGGATAGGTTATTCCAAGCTGATCAACGGAACGTATTTCAGGATGATAAACAGGACAACGATGATGGAAGTATCAAACCAAAATATCATTAACTTCCGTACTTTAAGGGACAACCTGAATAAATACAACTGGAGCTATGATAATTCAATGTTTTCATTTGTCGTTGGAACTTCCGGTAACGTAGGAAATATTACTGGTGAATTTTATAATACATCATTATACTTCGGTTCCGGTGCCTCACCGGCTTTCACAACAACTGCACAATCAAACACAGAGCAATACTTCGGTACATCATTTCTCATGGAAGATAAAAGATGGTAGATCTCTCTCTCGAGATTCCAACTTATAACGAGGCTGGAAATCTTCCTGTTCTGATAGAAAGACTTGAAGGACTGAACCTCGATCTTGAAATCATCATCATTGACGACAATTCACCGGATGGCACTTATGAAGTCGCACAGGAGCTCGCGGAGAAGTATCACAATATCAAGACGCTGAAAAGGCCGGGAAAACTCGGCCTCGCATCGGCAATATCGGACGGCCTCAAGCTGGCCACCGGAAACTATGTTGCAGTCATGGACGCAGACCTGCAGCATCCTCCAGAAACATTGCTTAAAATGTTTGAAGAGGCAAAGAAAGGAACTGACATAATTATTGCTTCCCGATACACCAATAAGGGAGGAATAGGTAAATTCGGGCTTTTGAGGAGATTAACATCCAAGGGTGCGACATTCCTGACCCATGCACTTCTTAGAGAGACCCGGAGCATCAAGGACCCGATGTCGGGATTCTTCATTTTCAGGAGAAGCATACTTGACGGGAAGAAAATCGAATCAAGCGGCTATAAGGTTCTTCTGGAAGTGCTGGTTAAGAGCGGTAGCGGGGCGAAGGTATCTGAAATACCATACGTTTTCGGAAAACGAACACTTGGTGAGAGCAAACTCACCGTGGGGGAGAATCTCAAGTTTATCAGCCTGCTGCTGATGCTTTCCCATTATCGCCCGATGAAGTTCATCACTGTGGGTGCTACTGGTATACTGGTCAACGAGGGCCTGCTTTTCTTTCTGCATACTTATACTGCAATGTCGCTCCTTTTTGCAGGCATGATATCCATAGAGACATCCATACTGTCAAATTTCTTGTTGAACCATTTCTGGACCTTCAGGGACAGGAGCCTTGGAGGGTGGGGCAGAGGAGTCTTGAAGTATAACCTTGTTGCATTGCCCGGGGCATTAATTAATCTCCTGACACTTTTGAAGCTTTCAGCCTTCACGCATTATCTCATCGCAAATATCATTGGTATCATACTTGCGTTTGCCGTCAACTACCTGGGGAGCGAGATGATTGTCTGGGGCAGAGGGAAGAGGAGACAGTAAATTGCTTGATGGGATCGCCGCCTTTGCCAGGAACAACTGGGCCAGGTTTATAAAATTCCTCTCAACTGGATTTGTCGCTTTCCTCTTTTCGGAGGTGGTTATCTATATCGGCCTGATCATAATTGGTAAGGCAAACATAGTTCCAATTGATGTTGTTGCGGCCGCAACCAGTATTGCCCTGGGTTTCTTCCTGAACGACGCATGGACCACTCGAAACGCAGGGTATCATCCAAAGGGTACAAGGATCACTGCCATTAGATTGATCGCATATGAAGGAGTTTACGCACTTGGAAATGTGATCGCGTATTCCATACAACTATTCCTGCTTTATGAGTACCAGGTAAACCCTCTTCTTGGAAACCTCGTTGGAGCAATAGTTGCGACGCCATTCAATTACCTGGTAACCATGAAACTTATCTGGAGAATAAAGCTTCTTCATGAGGCTTAGTTGTTATGGAAAAGCATCATTGCACGGATAGAAGAGTGTCAATATCATGACTTTTCCATGCGGCGCTCACGTCTGACAGATAGCGGCGCATTTCTGCCGGCACGGTCAGCATGGGTTTAATATTTACTCCCTCAAGCCGCAAGTAATCCTTGAGCACAAGAGACTCGAGTATCTTATCCATTAGCATTACGAAGTTATTCTGTTCATGGACTACAGGAACAACGCGGGAACCTCGTGCGAAGAAAAATGAGATCCTTGCTGTAAACCTCAGGAAAAAATCAGAGCGAGAACCATCAAGGTTGATTTCAATTATATCAGAAGGCCTGTAATTGCAGGCGAGTATCTGGTCCCTCTGGGCCTTTCCAAGCTTCATTCCGGACACCGAAAGCTTGTTCCGAAGGTCAGGTTTTTCAGAAAAGAGTGGAATTCCCTGCCTTACCAGCATAGACGAGCCCAGTATGGGAAATGCTATCAGGTTCGCCATTGAGTATACCCTCGCAAGAAGATCAATATCCTCAGCGTACCTGAGATCACGGTAGCCGCCGGCATGTACAAAGAGTTCTCGCGGAAAAACTATCAGATCTGACACAAGAACCGCCTTTTCACCTGATCTGACAAAACTGGCTATTATGTCGGCAAATTCAATACTGTAGGAAAAGGATGAATCAAAAAAAACAAGATATTTCCCGGATGACAGGTTAGTTGCAATTCTCTTTGCCATACCCTGGTTAGTTGTACGGACCCTCACAATCGTAAGGTCCTCAATCTTTCTCTCAAGATCAGAGAAGAGCAAGGAATCATACGAGCTGTTCTCCTTTGCTGCGATAATGATCTCAAATTTATGACCAATTTCTTCACCAATATCGTCAATTTTAAGGAGGTTTCTTTCAAGGTCCCTTATGGAATAGAGATTTGTTGCTATGAAAGATATTGCCATCTCTTCGGGGTTGCCACTGACTTTTTCATACTGTGACTGATTGAGAAAAGCCAGGGCGTCTTTCATTGCTTACCTATCAAAGTTTAACGTATAAAGATTATTATTACACTCGAGCAACCGAGAAACACGCATTCACTTAAAAAGACTGGTTGATCTAACCCAATAATCCAAATCTACATCGATTATCCATACAAGGTATTCTTTAGACGGCGATATCAAGACTGCAGAGGTGAAACTTTTCTAATGCTTGGGCAAGAAATCCGATTCCGCATGAAGTAATACGTAGCGATATCTAAATATCGGTTTGTAATCAGTAATTATGAATCCTCTTATGGTAAAGGTCATCATCGTAAGCATTATTGCCGTTTCAGGAGGAGTGGCTGGTTTTTCTGCCTTTAAGTATTACAATTTATCTCAAACCGCATATAGCATAAACAATTTCATACCTGAGAATTCCACATTTGTGGCTCACATCTCTTCCGGTTCTACTTCCGCCATAGTATTCTCAGCGAACAATTCCATAGGTGTTTCGCTTTCCATGAGTTTTAGTTCCTTTATGGGACAACTGAATAATACCTCCAACTCAACAGTAAGGCAGCCCCTGAATATCTCAATTGTTGGAAACTATGATGGTTTTGAAATATATGAGATGAATGGGCTCAACCTTCTTTCCCTGCTAGTCAACCAGCTTAATCTCACCACGAACGCTACAACCTATGCAGACAACCTATCATTGACTTCATTGCTGCCTTCAAATTATACTACAATATACATCGCACCAATAGGATTCAATGGAGTTCTGCTTGGAATGCCTGCCGGGGTATATGCCGCAATAGCTGCGGGGTCTTCAGGACACAACTTTGCATTTAATAAATATATCAACCCGAACGCAAACCTATCATTCTACTTTAATGGATCAACGCCCATCATTTCTACCATCACGGCCAACATCACTTATAGCCAGTCCGGGAATATAACGCTCAATGCTTACGTGAATTTCACTTCGCCGGTATATGAATCAGCATTTATTGCTTCGGCAGCTCTGGTGTTTGGTCAGATGAATGCAACATTCACTTATCATGCCTACAATACGCTAATTGAATTTACTGCGAACTTTACGGGTTCAGGACTCACAAACCTGACGCAGGCCATGAAGATACCGTGAAACAATGGCGTCAGGATCGATAGCGGTAGTTTATTCTCATTACCTGAAGAATTACTATAGATCCAGAAGCTTCTACCTGATGCTCTTTCTGGACCTTCTGATACTTGGGCTGTTCACTTATTTCTCATTCAAGTACCAGAACAGGCTTCCAGCCTTTTTCAGTACTTTCCAGGGATCATCCACAAGCAAGGTTGTTTCCTCCACATTGGTGAAAAGTGCATTTAATTACATATGGGAATTTGTCTTACAGCTGCTTCCAGTCTTTGCGGCGGTATTTTTTGGTTCACCTGCGCTTTCATCCGAAATAGAGAGCAGAACTGCTTTCAACGTTTTTCCACTGCCGGTAAGCAGGTTTGTCCTTCACCTGGGGAAGTTCTTTGCCGCGCTTACTGTAACAGCAGTTATACTTGGCATATTTGCACTTGGACAGTTCATAAACTTTTTACTCATATACCACATTTTTGAAAACTCAACATTTTACATATCTATCTTACTGTCCATAGTTCTTGCTTTCTCCATTCTGTCAATCACTTTTCTTGTGAGTTCAATTTTCAACAAGAACCTTTACGCCTACATTACCGTTTTTTTGCTGTATTTTCTGGTATTCAATGCAATAAATATTGTTTTTGAGTTTCTTTACGGATACACGCCTGTTTATCTTCTGAGCAACGCTGCCTCTATCGTTTACAGGGTCTACATTAATTTCGATCCTTTCTCCTTCTCTCTTGGCACGGGAAGCATATCTCCCGCACCCAACAGCACCATAATCCTGGACACATCCATAATGATGCTCTATGCTCTCGTAACGCTTGCTTTTTCCCTGATTATATTTGACAGGAGGGAAGTAAAGTGACCAGGATAGCATTTGAAGGCGTCTATAAATCATTCTCAGATGTAAAGGCGCTAAGTGATGTAACTTTTGAGGTCTTTGATGGAAGCAGCACCGGCATTCTCGGCCCAAACGGATCTGGAAAAACAACTCTGATGAAGATTCTGACAGGACTGCTGAGGCCAGACTCTGGAAGAGCCATGGTGAACGACATTTCAGTCGAAGCCAATTCGAAGGAGGCAATGCGTCACGTTGGATCTCTGATTGAACAGCCAGAATTCTACACCTATCTCAGCGGATATGAAACACTCGAATTTGCATGCAGGATACGCGGCTTGGGGAAGCAGGAAACCAAAACCGAGATTGGAAGGGTCTCGCAATTGACAGGGTGCAGCGATTATCTTCACAGAAGAACGGGCGGATATTCAAGAGGAATGAAGCAAAGGCTTGGACTGTCGATTGCACTTGCTGGTGATCCTGAGATTCTCGTTCTTGATGAACCAACCTTCGGGCTTGACCCAAAAGGAATGAAGGAGCTCGGAGACCTTATCCTTGATATGAGAAAAACAAAGACAATACTTTTTTCCACGCACCTTCTCAGTGAAGCAAGAACCTTATGCGACAGGATCATAATAATGGAAAGTGGACGCATGAAATATGACTCAAAGGATGATCCTTCCATGAAGATACTAAGGATCAAGATTGACGGGAGGATAAATAATATCCCTGAATTATCGTCATTCGGCTCATATTCCTTCACAGAGGATAGTATCCTGATCAACAAGAATGAGAAGACAAATAATTATGAGATCATACAAATGCTTGTTTCAAATGGCATAAAGATCGACAAGGTCGAGGATTACGACACACTGAGTGCCAAGTATTTATCGGTTGTCGAAAAAGGCAGCTGATAATGTGAATTGGAAAATATATGGAATCTCTATTGAAAAATTAGCCTTCTGATTTGCAACGCCGGATGAAGTGTGACAAAGATATTTAAATGAATCTTGCTAACTTAAGAAGGATTCTCCGCAGAATATATGGCATTAAATATAACAGATTAATTGCAGAAACATGGATTTGAGTCCAGGGGAGATCAGGGTTCTTGCCTTTCTTAAGAGAAACCAGAATCGAACAATAAAGGAATCCGAGATAAAAATTGATGGCATGAATACGAGAGAGATTTCCAGCTCAGTCTCCTGGCTCGAAGCAAAAGGATATTTAACCACTATACGTGAGACATCCTCTACATGGAAACTTGGTCCCGAAGGAGTAAAATATCTGGAGGAAGGTTTGCCTGAGTTCAGGGCTATCAAGATCATGATCGATCAGGGTAGCGTTTCTATGAAGGATTTGTCTGCAAAAATAGGCCAGGATGAAATGAAGATAGCACTGGCGCAGCTTGCCAAGTTTGGTATCAGGCCTTCATCAGGCTCTTTAGCTGCTCCTGCCAACAGCGCTGAGATACTTTCTAAAATAGAGAATAGGCAATCCCTGCTGGTAAAGCTGAAGGATGGTCTCAGTGATTCCTCAGCGATTTCTGATTTTCGGGGAAGGGAAAACGTAATACAGGAATTTAAGAGCTATGATCGCACGGTTAAGCTCACAGAAATGGGACTGAAACTGCAGTTGGAGAATGCGCAGGAAGATCTCCTGGGCGAGGTTACATCAGAAATGCTTCTTTCCAGATCATGGCAGGGGAAGGACTTCAGGAAGTATGACCTTAATGCGCCTGTTGAGAAAACATATACCACTTACATGCATCCGCTTACCTCTTTGATACAAAAGATCAGGAAGATCTTCCTTGAAATGGGATTTACTGAGATGCCAGGGCACTACATAGAATACACGGGGTGGAACATGGATGCCCTCTTCATACCACAGGATCACCCGGCGCGTGAAATGCAGGACACCTTTTACCTCAAATCTGATGCTAAACCAGAATTCGAGCATCCCGAAATATTAAAATCCGTTGCAAGGGCGCACGAGAAAGGTGTTAAGTCATATCGTGGCTGGGGATATAAATTCAACATGGAAGAGGCGCATAGACTTGTTCTGAGAACTCATACCACAGTGTCAACTATAAGATCACTTTACGAGAATCCAGAACCGCCTGTGGCAGTATTCTCTGTGGAAAGGGTCTTCAGGCATGAGAGCGTCGACTGGAAACATCTGGCAGAACTCCACCAGGTAGAGGGTGCCGTGTATGCAAAGGATGCTAATTTATCCACGTTGAAAGGCCTGATGAGGCATTTCTATCATGAACTGGGGTTCGATGACCTTGATTTTATCCCGTCATATTACCCATATACAGAGCCAAGCATGGATGTCGTGGCAACGTTTAACGGAAAGGAAATAGAGCTCGGCGGATCCGGTATTTTCAGACCAGAGGTCACAATCCCAGCCGGCCTCAAATATCCTGTAATGGCCTGGGGGCTTGGGCTTGAAAGACTTGCAATGTTCCTCTACGATCTCAAAGACATACGTGATATTTATAACAGCGATATTGAGTGGTTAAGGCATTTTCAAGCCAAAATGTAATTATTTAACTAAGAACAGAAGGCACTTCGCGGGATCATTCTGTCGAGATATTATGCCAGCGCCGGAGCCAGTCGAAATATTCGGCAATTATACGTGAAAGCTCCATTCCTTTCTGCGTCAGAGAATATTCTGTCCTGGGCGGGATTGATGGTATGACCAGACGGTTGACTATTCCGTCGGATACGAGTCTCTTGAGAACTGAGGAGAGCGTATTGGAACTCAGTTTCCCAAGTTTGCGTTTCAATTCGTTGAATCTATGAACTCCTCCATCAGACAGCATAGCAACTATTTCAGAATAATAGAAGTCAAGCGATCTAAAGGAATCCTCAAGATCAGGATCAGGAAATTCATGATATAAAGTCAATGCGGTCATGTATGCTTCACCAGGTCACAGACGTACTACTTCTGAATATATAAACTCTCATGTATATCTATTCCTGATAAGCATGAAACCCCTAATTGAAATGCAAAAAGATCTTACAGAAGCGGTTGAGAAAATCAGCAAGAGTGTCGTTGTGATAAGCAGCCTTCAGATCAGGTCGGATCGTTATGGCGACATGATACCTATGGA
>JAKACH010000039.1 GCA_021821635.1 Thermoplasmata archaeon
ATTTATGTATCCATAATGATATTCATGCTGGGAACAGTAAGTGGAGGTTCAATCAACCCAGCAAGATCGTTTGGCCCCGCAGTTCTTTCTGGCATTCTCTTCAACGAAAAATATTATCAGTGGATATACTGGGTCGCACCTATACTTGGCGGGGCCCTGGGTGCCCTTTCATACAAATACATGTATAAGGAAAACTCCAGGATTCACCTTAGCGAATAATCCGACATGTTCCACCCATCGCAGTTATGTGATCTAGGATATATCGATGGTAACCTGCTTTAAGGAATCATGTTAAATCCAAACGCATGGCCAGATTCCAAAAAGTGGCGTTAGTGCATCATTTCTCGAGTCTCTTTTTCAATGGCTTCTTGTCTATTTTTCCTGTTGAGGTCTTCTCAAACGCATCAACAAGGATGTACTCATCTGGAATCCAAAACTTAGCAATCCTGCCACTTTCAACGTATTTCATCAGATGCGCTTTAATGGCTTCCTGATCGATGGTCTTCAGTCCTGTCATGAAAGCAACAGGTCTTTCTCCCCACTTCTCGTCCTTCTTCGCCACCACGGCAACCTCACCGACACCAGGATAGCTGCTGAGCACATCCTCTATTACAATGGTTGGAATGAACTCCCCTCCGGACTTTACAGCATCCTTCTCTCTATCTACTATGGAAACATATCCGGATGAATCCACAACTGCCAGGTCGCCTGTATTCAACCAGTCATTTTTCCAGAGCTTCCTTGTTGCTTCAGGATCATTAACGTATTCGCTTGTCAGCCATGGAGATCGGACAACTATTTCTCCAATTGTTTTAGAATCCCATGGAACCTCCCTGAAATTTGAATCGACAACCTTCAGGTCTACAAGAGATATCGGAATTCCTGCCTTAAGCCTGTATTCGAATTGTTCATCATGGTCCATTTCCATCGCGTCCCGGTTGAATGTCCCGATTGTCAGTATTGGTGCGGTTTCAGACATACCGTAACCTCCAACGACCTGGATTCCAGCATCCTCTGCTTTCTTCGCAATTCCTCTTGGAAGTGCACCTCCTCCCACGGTGACCCTCAGGTTGAGCTTCCGGAGAACATCAGTAGCGCCAGGGCTTGTAATCAGCATGTAGAGGATGGAGGGCACCATCAAGCTTACAGTAACACCCTCATTGGCCATTATCTGCGGAAGCTTGTTGAAGTCGTATCGACCTGGAAGGACGTACTTCATCCCTGCCATCAAGGTGCCATAGGGAGCTCCCCAAGCATGGACATGAAACATTGGAACCAGCGGCATGATAACATCAGAGGACCTCCATCGCGTGGGTTCATACGCAAGGGTTGCCATGGATGAGAGAACATGCAGAACTATCTTCCTGTGGGAAAATACGACGCCTTTAGGAAGGCCGGTGGTTCCGGATGTATAGAAGGTTGTCGCAAGATCATCCTCTTTCAATTCCGGCAGGCTGTTCTTGCCGCCTCCATTTATGACTGATTCGAGGGTAATGGAGTCAGGGATTGTTGATACGGTCTTTCCAGAATCGCTGCAAACTATCCATTTCTCGACGAACCCAAAAAGTCCGATGCTTTTCTCAACAAGAGGCACGAACTCGTCACGTATTATGACAAACCTGTCATTTGCATGCTGCATTGTGTAAAATATAAGTTCCGGAGAATAACGGATATTCACTGTGTGTAATACGCCTCCTGATATTGGTACGGCAAAATAAGCAACAAGATAATTCAGTGAATCCACGTCAAGAATGGCAACACGATCTCCCTTCTTCAGGCCTATGGATACAAGACCTCTTGCCATGGCGTACACTCTATCCCTGAATTCTGAATATGTTATCTTCACCTCACCCTTGTAGGATATTTCCTGCTTCGGGTTATTCCGGACAGATGCAATTAAAAGCTTGTCAAGAGTCAGTTCATACTTGTCCTTGTACATGAAAGAACGATCCGATCAAGATATTAATTTCTACGGTTTTTATAACCGAAAAAATGAGACAATAATTTTTACGGTTATAAGCTGATATTAAGTCAAAATAATAAACCCGGCCTTTCCCAGTTTTTCAGGTTATAATAAAATACAGGTATATTATCCCGGTTCTCGTTCTATTCAGAGTTTTGAACTCTTGAGAGGGAGCTGCTTAATCATTTTGACATCAAAAAATAAAAGATTTCCATAATGATGCTTCACAGAGTATCGATGTCTGATAACAATGATTTATGCACATGGGCTTACAAATCAAAGAAAATGAGGGAATACCATGATACTGAGTGGGGAAGACCATTGCATGATGAAATTTCCCTTTTCGGGCTCTTCGTTCTTGAGACATTCCAAGCAGGATTGAGCTGGTCACTGATTCTTGAAAAACGGGAAGCGATTCGTCAAGCATTTTTTTCATTCAACCCGGAGAAAATGATGAATTTATCAGAAGCTGATGTGAGCTCTATTCTAGAAAACCCCCTAGTCATAAGGAACCGTGCAAAGATAAAATCGGCTATCCAGAATGCAAAGAGCTTTCGTGGGTTACATGAAAGAGGAGCAACTTTCTCAGAGACCGTATGGGCATATAGGCCGAAGATGCATGAGATGCCTGCAAGTTTGGATGAAATTCCGCCATTCACAGAAGAGTCCAGGAAGATGAGTATCCATCTCAAGAACCTCGGATTCGCCTTCGCCGGTCCGGTAACATGCTATTCATTTATGCAGGGTGCTGGTATCGTGAATGATCACATCTCGGGATGTCCTATAGGAATAGAGATTGCTGGGTCTTGAAGGCTGGCGACGTATCATATCGAGATCATCATGGCTCTTGCTTATGTATGAGAAACCTGCAGAAGCTCTCACCTGTTATCTGCTTGTGAGTTGAGTCCACCTGTACTCCGAGCACACTCCGGAACAAGCTGTTTTCCAGATCGCATGCCTCGCCCATCAGTGCGGCAATCTGGAAAATCGGGCAGTTGAACTCTATGAGCTCATGGACCCCACCCGGAGTATTTCTCAGTTCGGCCATATAGCCTTCTCGATCCCTCATTACAGCAAGGTGCTCCAGTCTCTTGTCAGGATCAATGGGAAGAAGTTCCTCTTCATATTCGTCCTTAATTGAAGCATACCTCTTCTTCAGGAAGTCCAAAACCAGGTCTCTCTGATCGTTCTTGACCAGGAAGGAAATAAGATCGCTTATCATACTGGCATAAGAGGAAACAAATCTTTTCTTGCCGGACGCAGTCAGCGTAAAGATAGATACTGGTCTTCCGACATGCTTCTTAACGGTACTTCTTTCAATAAGTCCCGAAGCCTCGAGTCCGGTGATATGCTTAAACACAGCCATCTTCGTTACGTCAAGCCTGGAAGCGATCTGGCTCATTGACATCCGTCCCTCTTTTTTAAGGAGAGACAGGATCTGCATTCGAGTGGACCTTTCCTGGTTAATTTCCATAAATTAATAAACTCATAGGTTTATAAATACTTTTACACTCCCCTTTTCATTTCCTGATCTGTCTGTGAAGGCTGCTGCCATCCAGGTTCAGTATTGCTCTGTCCCCACATCTGCGGCTTTGGCTTCTTAGCGCGCCCGAGTGAAAATATACCTGCAATTATAAGGAGCAATATGCTGACAATTAGCGCCGAGTGAAGCCCGACGAGAAATGATTTTGAAAGCGTAGTTCCTAGCGTATATTTTCCAAGAAAAACTTCATAAGCGGCCTGCCTTGGAATGGTTTCAGCTGCAACTGTAATAGTTATGACGTACGAAAGTAGCGTTCCCATGTTTGACAGTGTACGAAGCAGTCCTGAAATCGAGCCATAGAGCTCTCTAGGAGAGCTCGACATGACTGAACTGCTGTTTGATGGCCAGAACATGGATCCTCCAAATCCCGATATGACCGATCCAAGTATGACAACATAGATAGATGTTCCAATCCCCAGAAACAGGTATACAAGAACGCCAAGCGACATGAAGAATATGCCTGCAGTGGCCACAATCCCTGCACCAATCCTGTCGGCATATCTGCCCATCAATGGGGCCAGGAAGCTTGCAAGAACGTAGCCCGGTACAAGCAGAATGGAAGCGTATAGCGGGCTGAAACCACGTATACCCTGAAGATACATAATGAGAATGAAGACGACAGAAAGGTAGCCAACTGCCTGCAGAGTTGCAGCGAGGAGGGAATAAGACAGAAGCCTTTCCCTGAAGGCGCTCAGCTGGATCAGAGGGCTTTTCACCATTGATTCGGCCACTATGAATGGTATAATCATAAGAATTCCCGCGGTTATTTCGATTAAATTATCAAGATTAAATCCGTGACCGGCAATATCAGTCGCACCGTAAGCGATAAGGGCCAAGATCGCAAACAGGATAGAAGTCCCGATAAAGTCGATCTTAGTTTCGCTCTTCTTGTTATCCTTGATGTATGCAAGGGCTATAACAAATCCAATTAAGCCGATAGGAACGTTGATGTAGAATATGTAACGCCAGCCAATCAAGGTTGTAATGAATCCACCAAGCACTATTCCCAAGGTTCCTCCAATGTTCCAGCCCATTGAAGTTATGCCGAACGCCTTGCCTCTTTCTCCAAGAGGAAAGTGATCTGCCACTATTGCACTGCTATTTGCCTGTATGAGCACCGCACCGAAACCCTGCAATGCTCTGAATGCAATTAGAAAATCAACAGTGGGAGAAAGGCCAGCCAGCCCAGAACCCGTAATGAATATAAGGAAACCAATATTGAATATCCTTCCCCTGCCAAAAATATCCCCAAGCCGTCCCATCTGTGTGGTTAGAACCGCAAGCACCAGAAGATAGATCAGGATTACCCAGATTGTCTCTATAAATGACGCGTTTTTGAAGCTTCCGGTGATTGTCGGCAGGGCAAGTATTACTATCGTTGTATCGATTGCCGACATCAATGTCCCAATGAGGACGCTGAGAAGAATCAATCCTCTTCTTTCTGCCATTATAAATCACGCATCGGAGTCGGGGCACTCCAGCGCCAAAATACCAGTTCCATGCTATAGATGCTTGAACAGCCCTAGAGCGATTTGGCATGTCGTTATTATTCTACGTTATTTAACCTTATCCTGATACTGAAGTATTTTCCTTCGATGCTGTTTACGAAAATTCATTTAAAATACAACCTCCAGAAGCTTCGAAAGGTTAGATAGGAATGCTTTTTATGGAAGAAGGTAATCTGAAAGGGATAATTATGCCAAGACTTGTATTACATGAAAGAAACAGACCATACATGGTGAAGGTTGGAGACCAGGAACTACATCTCTGCGCTTGCGGGCTATCCAACAACAAGCCCTACTGTGATGGAAGCCACAAGAGGACGCTTGATGAAGGCTCGGAACTCTTCGTGTACGACGAAACTGGAAGATTGAAAGTCACCAGCTTTTACAAGAAGGAATGAAAGCCGCCAAGGAAAAATCCATCAGGTAGCTCAAAACAGCGGTTTCTCATACACTGCAGCCTCTTCAAACTCTTCCAACTTTTTTCCATCTTTTATGAATGACACAAGATGCTCCGGCACGCAAGTTATACCATCAGGAAGCAGGGAAATCTCTTTACTTATTTCCAGTAGATGGAAAGTCTCGTCGTGGCCATGATAAACAAAAACTGAAACACCGTGGCCAGCAAGCAGAGCTCCAGTCTTTATGCTAAGTCTGGCATGATTGGCAAATCCCCATCCAATATTTACAAGGGCATCGTATTGTTTAGCAGATTCAACCATCTTAGTGATATCTGGTCTGCCTTCATAGAAATGGAACCTGTCCTTTTGAACAAAGCCGTTCTTGAGGGCAAGGGAAACAGATCTCTGGTTTTCGCTATGGATAAGCATACGCGCATAACTGGCTCCCCTGCTAATTGCAAAGACCAATGCTGAATTCGTTAGACAATCACCAATTCCATTTCTCCAGTGCTCCGGATCGACGCGAATCCCGCTTAGCCAGGCACTTTCATCAGGAAGCATCTCAATCTTCAGGAAGCCGCATGGTGTGTCGATGTCGCACACAAGTATGGTGCCGTCTTTCATATAGGCTGGCCCTATCTTATTTATGTAATCCGCATACCCGGACGCCTTGGATATCCGGCTTATATGCTGCCAGTCTGCTTCAACGGCTAGCCTGATTTTCTTCTGTTGCATTCTCTAGGATTGATATGAATGAGGAAGAGATATTAATATCATCTTGTACTTCTTTTTTATGAAAGCGGTCCTAGTCAGAAAACCATATGGAGAAGAGAATGCGGGAATTGCCGAGGTCCCTGATCCTGTTCCTCAGAGGGACGAAATTGTTGTTAAAGTCCAATACGCAGGCCTCAACCCAATCGATATCAATGTGGTGAGGAACAAGACAGTATATGGACTGAAACCGGATCCGCACATACCAGGTTCAGAGATTTCGGGAGTCGCAGAGACATCAGGTAAGAACATCAAGAAGGGCGATCGCGTTATCCTATACTCAAGATGGTTCGATGGAACCTGCAAATACTGTAAGAGCGGCAGAGAGTATCTCTGCATAAATGGCGGAATATTCGGCGTTCTGACCAACGGTGGTTACTGCGAAAAAATATCTGTACCGGAGAAGATGCTTCTTAGAATCCCCGACGGAGTTAAAATCGAGGACGCAGTCAGTATTCCCGTCGGTGGTCTCACTGCATTGCATGCGCTGAACAGAACCGGAGCCGCAGCTGGAGAGAAGCTGCTTGTTTATGGCGCATCCGGAAACACTGGTCTGTTCGCTATCATTTTGGGTATGTATAGAGGCATGGAGGTTTCTGCCGTATCAACCAAAGAGTGGGTAAAAAAATATGGCGCCTCTGCCGTATATCGTCACGATAAGATTCCGGCGGATCTGAAGGCCGATGTGATCATAAATTCACTCGGAGGGGATATATTTGCAGAATCACTAGATCATGTCGCTCCGGGAGGTAAAATTGCAACGTTTGGTGTATTCAACGGTGCTAACGTGCAGGTAAACCTCGCGAAGATCTACACGCAGGAACTCGAGATAATCGGTACAACTGGAGGAACAGTTGCTGAAATGAAGGTCCTTCTAGAAATGATGCAGGAGCATTCCATTCACCTGCCTACTGACAAGGTCTTTGGGATTGATCAGATGAAGGAGGCAATTCAGGCTTATTCTGGGAGAACCAATGGCAGGATTCTTCTAAGGGTACAGTGAAGCATGCCTACAGTCTTGTAAGCAGGCGGACCTTTTCAGTGACCTCACCAGAGAATATATATGATGCAGATACAACAATATCTGCACCCGCATCCCTGCATATTTTAGCTGTATCAAGTGTGATCCCGCCATCAACCTCTATCGAGGTTTCAAGTTTATGCCTATCTATATAACTGCGTGCTTCCCTTATCTTGTCGACAGCGTCTTCAATGAATTTCTGACCTGAAAAACCCGGGTGCACGCTCATTATAAGCAGCAGAGAGGCATCTTCCAAAAAAGGCAAAGCCTTCTCCAGCGGCGTCTCTGGGTTGATCACAATTCCGAACCTATTGCCTTCATTCGTGATCTTTTTTAAAAGTAATCCGGTATTTATTGGTGCCTCTAAATGGATAAGCGGGATACTTGCGCCGGCATCTATGAATTTCCTGTAATACTTATCAGGGTTCTGAAGCATCAGATGCGCCTCCAGATCCAGATCGGTGCATCTCCGAACTGCCTTGACCAGATCAGGACCCATCGTCAGGTTGGGCACGAAATGGCCATCCATTACATCAAGGTGAAAGGATGTAGCTCCACCTTCAACGCATTTTGCTATCTCTGATCCTAGATCTTCGAGTTTTGCCGATATGATTGAGGGGGAAACTTTCACCTCAAGATATTTTCAACTTGGCTAAATTATTTTCATTCATAATACAATTTTTGCAAATAACCATGAGAAAAGTTAATACATAGCATTATGTTCATATTTCATGGGCTCCAGGAAACCTACCGGTGGCAGTGCCATCTCCGGCAAGGACAGAGTGCTTGTTAGGCAGGATCTGATCACAAATATAATACGCCTCAAGTCCAGGCTGAAATCGAGATTCGAGGAATTGTATTCGAAGTCCAGCATGGATCACGTGAGAAATATACTCAAGGAACTTTCCAGGCAGGAGGACGATGACATAGTCACTCTGGAGAAGGCGATGGAAGACGAAACTGTGTCCGGTCTCGACATAATGCCTGGGGCCGACGAAGACTATGAAAGGTTTGATCATTTGCTTCAAGAGGAAGGACCAATTGATCACAACGACGTGAAGAGCGTACTAATGCTCGCAATGAGATACTATAGGGATCTTTATAACATCTTGCAGGTCATGGAGAAAGAATATTCCGATCCTGTGATAAAGAATGCAATCTCGGTGAGCATGGCACGCGAGCTTGCAAACAAGAAAAAGATTGAGGATCTGCTGGACGAAATAGTGCACAAGGATTATTGGTAAGAACCTTTTCTCTCTTTAAGGGTATCCAACTGTACAAGGATATTTATTAGGAAAGCGGACATCAGTAGGAAATGCCCGAGGCTCCCATCAAAATAGGTTTCAGGGATGAGCTTCGTGTTCTCTTGAAGCTTTATCCTGTTTTCAGGCGGTATACCAAGGACAGGGCACGCGTTAAGAAGAATGAGGAACATGCCTGGGACCCGAAGATCGAAGCAAATGGCCAGAAAGCTGTCAACACATTCATCGATCTTGGACCTACTTATATCAAGTTAGGACAGGTCATCTCAGCCAGACCCGACCTGCTTCCAAATGAATACATAAAGGCATTTGAACAGCTTCAGGACAGCGTTCCACCTGCGCCTTTTCCAGAGGTCAGACCAGTCATAGAGAAGAACCTTGGCAAGATTTCTGAAGTGTTCGACTCATTTAATGAGGAGGCTATCTCTGGTGCATCGCTTGGGCAGGTATATCTTGCAAGATACCGCGGCGAAGATGTCGTGGTAAAGGTAAATAGACCAAACATCCAGGAGAGGGTCAAGAAAGACATAGCAGTTATAAGCAGGTTGCTAAACCTTGCAAGACGGCGACTGGACACATATTTGTATGTCTCTTTAGACAACGTCATTGCTGACTTCAGGGGAAGGATTTTCGACGAAGCAGACTATCTTAAGGAATCATCCAACATAATGAGGATTGGGGAGAACATCAGAAAAAGACAGGAGAAAGTTATCGTCCCAGAAGTCTACGAGGACCTTACTTCATCACAGGTACTCGTCATGAGGTATCATCCAGGAATAAAGATAACCGATATACAGACGCTAAAGAGCCGCGGGATAGACCTGAAGGATCTCGCATGGCGGTTCGACCTTCTTTTCATGAGGATGCTGCTCAGGGACAAGATATTTCACGCCGATCCGCACCCCGGAAACATCTCTGTGACGAACGACGGCTCAATAATTCTTTATGATTACGGCATGGTGGGCAGCCTTGACGAAAAAACAAGATTCCAGCTTCTCAAGTTGTACGACGGATTATCAAATTCCGATCCTGACGTTATCATGGATTCTCTGATTTCAATGAACGCACTTTCTCCGGTTGCAAACAGGGCCATCATGAGGAGGACCATGGAACTTGCAATCGCGAATCTGCAGGGAAAACCGGTTGAAGAGCGTGAAGTCCAGGAGATATTTGCAATTGCCAATGATGTGATCTTTGAGTTTCCATTCAGGCTTCCCAGGGAGCTCGTATTATACATGCGGATGAGCTCTCTTCTTGAAGGAACCTGCAAGCTTCTTGATCCAGACTTTAGGTTTATTGCAATCCTTAGACAGATTCTTTATCAGGAAGGAATGCTGGACGATCTTTACCGTTTCCAGATATCCGAATTCTTGAGAAAATCAGTCTCTTCAATAGAAAAAGGGCTTGAGGTTCTCCCCCTTCTCAAAAGGAGACTTGAAGAGCAATCGGGGAACTTCAATTCCAGGAGCAGCATCAAGATCCCCTCGTCCATATTTCTTGGATTCCTGATTCTGGCATCCGCTTATATATCGACGACAAACAGTTATCTCGGGTTCTCGCTTCTTGGCATATCGGTCGTCCTGTTTTTACTGGTTCTCTTCAAAAAGAACTGAGGCCATTGACGCCTGCTGCCTCGGTCCCCTCTCAGATTCAGAATGAATTATGTTTAGCTAAGAAGGTCTTTTTTCTTCTTGAATTCCTCTTCCGTGATCTCTCCACGAGCAAATTTTTCTTTTAGTATATCCAGAGGCTCAGACCTCATGTTCATTCTCACTCCGTGCTCTACCCCGAAGGATCCAATCACATAGAAGAAAAGGAAAACAAAAATGATAGCCAATGCTGCCATTATGGGCATCATGATATACCAGTATCCATAATAGCCGCCGTACATCATTCCGTAACCATAACCAGGCGAGTAGGAAACCGTCGGATTTATAACGTACAGGCCAATTAAAACCATTATCGCTACAACTGCAACAAGTGTCAACGCAGCAACCATTAACAGCTTTGCCATGCGATCCATATTACGCTCAATTTCCCCAACGCAAGTATCTGAGACAGGGTAATACAGTACATGCCGTATATATATGTATGAACAAATAAGTTATTGGACTTAAATAATGTTGCCGGTGCTGGATTGCTTGTTAATATGATAAATGCAAGATTTAATCTACTTTGACCGTCTTTATGCCTTTTACAGGAATCCTCACGGTGAGCACTCCGTTCGAATATTTTGCGGTCAGTTCAGCAGCAGGGTCAACCTCATATGGAAGGGAGACTCTCTTGAACAAGTTCTCAGGCCTCTGGTTAAGTATCACGGTTCCTTTTTGCTCCATTTTCCTGCTTCCCTGAATAACGATGGCGTTCCTGTCCAGTCTCACTTTAACATCTTTCTTGTCAAAGCCAGGCATGTCTGCTTCAACAATTATTTCACCAGCGTCTTCGGATATAGTAACTGCAGGATAGAGGAATGACAGCACTTCCTTTGCCCTGTCATTTATCGTTTTCACGGCTTCTCCTGCATAGAACTTCAATGGATTGTACATAGTCGATAATATTGTATTCGTATATATCCTTGATCGTTTTGATGACTGCTAAATATCGGTTGCAGAGTAAATGTCTATTTTCTCTTTGTTATTTTAGCCGACCACCAAGACATCATTGGGATCTTTTCTCCATTGGATAGCTAATTGTGGACAACAGCATAAATGGCATTCGATCCGCTATTGATTGAGTGGTGCTCCTCAAATACGGTAATATAATCAATTTCGATTAGCTAAATGAATGAGGATAGAGTATGACCAGGGCACTGTGGTGATAGAAAGCTGGCCGCACTCTGTCAAGATTCCGGAATATGTGTCTTATGACAACAGGATCAACAAGTATCGTGCGATGGCCTGTTTTTATAGAGACCTGATGTTTTTGCTTCCCGGTGCTGATGATCATGTTTTTCAGCAGCGTGGACTGGAATTTTCCCACCCCCCTCTGGAGTTAAGAGGTTACCAGAAGGAGGCACTGAGCATGTGGGAGAGTAACGGTAAGCGCGGCGTTGTGGTACTTCCAACTGCAACAGGCAAAACACACATAGGAATCGAAGCCATATCCAGGGTATCAGAAAGTTCCTTGGTTGTCGCGCCCACAATTGAATTAGTCCAGCAATGGAGATCAAGGCTCGAATCCTTACTTGGCGTTGAGATAGGGCAGCTGGGAGGGGATGTGCGGGAGGTAAGAGACATAACCGTCTCCACTTATGATTCGGCATATCTAATGGCTGAAAAACTTGGAAACAGGTTTCGTTTTCTGCTCGCAGACGAGGTCCATCACATGGCATCCGAGCAGTATTCTCAGATTGCTAAGATGTATGCTTCTCCTTATCGCCTTGGTCTTAGTGCGACATATGAAAGATCTGATGGACTTCAGGAACTCCTTGCACCTTATTTCGGTGACAAGGTTTTTGAAATGGGATATGAGGAATTACGTGACTACATAGCAGGTTTCGAAATAAGGAAAGTCCAGATCGAACTCTCCGACGAGGAGGAGGAAGAATATAACCGGTACCGGAACTTATTCTTATCCTACATCAGGAGGTACAATATCTCACTGAAGGGACAGTTCGATTTCCAGAACTTTATTCGACGGTCATGGAATCGCGAGGGGAGGGAAGCCCTACTTGCATGGAGAAAATCCAGGCAGATTGCATTCAACGCCAGGGCAAAGTTAGACTTTGTGCGATACGTACTTTCCAAGCACAGGAATGAGAAGATTCTCATTTTTTCCGAAGATACAGATACCGCATACCTGGTATCAAAGGAGTTCCTGATCCCCGCGTTGACATACAAGACACCAGGGAAAGAACGAAAAATGTATCTTGATTATTTTAAGCAAGGAAAGATAACAAAACTTTCTACCAGCAGGATACTGGATGAAGGCGTGGACGTACCAGACGCGTCAGTAGCGGTTATCATAAGTGGATCTGGAAGCAGCAGACAGTTCAAGCAGAGACTTGGAAGGATCGTAAGGCCGGGTAGCGATAAACAGGCGGTCATGTACGAACTCGTTGCTTCCGGCACTGGAGAATCTGGAACAAGCAGGAGGAGGGGCAAGGGTGTTCCAAACAGAGCTTCTTTCAGTAAGACGCAATAACAGCCGCGGCACAGTGGTTCCATCCTTCATCGGTGAGGATTTCTTTGAATATGCCAAACTAGTCAGGGAGCTTTTCAACAGCATGGTGGGTTCTCGCAGGAAGGATATTGCTGACAGGCTCAGGGAACTCGAGCTGAAAGTTCAGTATAACAAGGTGATAAAGGGACTTGGAGAGATTATGTTCAGGGAAAGCAGATTCAGCAGCACTGGAACACTTGATTCTCCGACTATCAGGGAGCGCATTTTCCTCATGGCACCAATGGGCGTCCAGACTCAGGCGGAACGCAAAAAGATACTGGAGAAGATTGCGGCTGAATTTTCAGTTACGCCAGATCAGGTGGAGTCATCAATGTACTCTGACATGGAGGAGGAAGATATTCTCCTGGAAGTTTCGGACTCCAGTGACGGCGAGCTATGCAGGCAGTACAACCTTGAACAGTCAGAGACTCTCCTCTTGAAGGCTTTCCAGCTGACGGTTAAAAATGTACAAGACTGGGGAGGTCTTGCCAGAGAATCGAAACATCTTGGTCTTCTGTTCAGTCCAGTGATTATGGAAAAAGAGATTGTTGAAATGAACTTCAACGGTCCAATGTCCGCACTCGAGGAAACCAGGAGGTATGGTGTGAGATTTGCCCAGTTGTTGAGATACCTGATCACGCTTGAGAAATGGTCTTTTGACTGCACAGTTATACTCGAAAAGGAGAGAAAAAAGGAAAAATTCTCTTTCCATATGGACTCCTCCGTAAGCAGTTATTTCCCTGAGAGAACCGGAATGAAAGACGTATCTCCAGATCCCAGACTTATGCCAGCATTTCCAATCATACTCGGGAACGAGGCATTTTTCCCCGACTACTATGTTGAGCTTGATGGTAAAAGGATCTATATTGATGTAACAAGAAAGATTTATCAGGACTATAATGAAAAGATAAAGCAAAAGGTCAACGACGCAGGAGTTCGTGCAATGTTCATTTACGTGCTTGGTTCTGGAGATAAACAGATAAGCGGTGAGATGTGTTTCAGGAATTCTGTTGATTGGAACGCCGTGATATTTAAACTCACAGAAAACAATAAGGTTGAAGAAGGGCCCGAACCCGAGATCAAGAGTATGAGGATAGACAAAGAAGCGTTGCGCTTAAAGGTGGACGGGTTGTGGCCTGATCTTGACAGAATGTTCCGTGAGATCGAGGGCTCCGGGCTTGACCTTATTGACACTCTGAGGGAGTTCGGATACACGACAAAATGGGAAGGACTGAACCTTAAGATAGTAAGGAATTCATAAGTTCCTTTTACAAGGGTAAAGAAATTCTCTGTGAGGAAAAAATCAAGCAAACGCTCTCAATTTTCCCGCCAGAAGCAAAAATTTAACATCTTGTATAGATTATTTGACCACCTGGAGACAGGATAATGGATTCAACAGACAAGAATATTATTCAATTGCTTCTAAAAGACGGTAGAATTCCGCAGAAGAGAATTGCTGACGAGCTGAAAATTTCACCACAGGCTCTAAAATACAGGTTTAATAAATTAATTGAGGATGGAATAATCAAGAAATTCGTCCTTCATGTCAATCCTGAATTTTACGGAAATACACAGGGTTTCGCTGCCTTTATCACAGATCGGGACTACACAGATGACATTTTTTCAAGATTCAGGTGTCTGGAAGACATCTCAATTTTCGGCTTCCATGGCAATGATAAGAATGAGCTTGAGCGCATACTGAAGAAAGCATATGAGAAACTTGGCGCACCAATAATGAACTATACACCTCCTCCTTCGGCCAGGTTAGCTAACGTAAGTGACATCGACAGGAAAGTAATCGAGGCACTCAAGGATGACCCAAGGATGGCAGTTGCTCCCCTGGCGAAGAAGCTAGGCATCTCAAGCGCTTCCACGAAGAAGAGAATCGAGCGCCTCAAGGAGAGAAGAATTGCGTCTGTGATTCCAATCCTGGATCTCAGCAAGACTGATGCTGTGATCTTCCTCCTCTTCAGCAACAACCCG
>JAKACH010000040.1 GCA_021821635.1 Thermoplasmata archaeon
TCTACTGAATATGCTAATTAACTCATCAGCGTTTATTCTCTTAGATAAAGTTACACTCAACATTTATCTTTTAATAATCAGCAGTACTAATCTTTTATCCATTGTTTCGGGAATGTCAAAATTCAGTTTATATAGGGCGTATAACGAATGGTTTTTTTGATTTATTTTTGATAGAAACATGATCTGAGGGACCTTTTTTTCTTATAAGTTATGCTATACCACTGCATGTGAGTTAATACAACAACAAGGGAAGTTTCAGCATAAACTCAATGAACCACTTGCATATTTCAGTTGAAAGCCGGAGACACACTTGACAGACAATATCGATAAACAGGATATAAACGAGGTATTCAGGCAGCTTGATACATCACCCAATGGGCTCAATGAGGAACAGGTCAAGACCAGACTGGTTGAATATGGGTACAATACCGTAGAGAAGGAAAAAGAGAGTGAAATTAAAAAATTCTTGCTTAAATTCTGGTCGCCAGTTCCCTGGATGCTGGAACTTACTGCTCTCATATCCTACATCTTGGGAAAGAGGGTTGACACATACATTATACTGGCGCTGCTTCTATTCAACAGTCTTGTCAGTTTTTTCCAGGAGTCAAAGGCAAATAATGCGCTAGAGCTGCTTGAAAAGAAGATGATGACTAACGCCAGGGTTCTCAGAAATTCAACCTGGATTGAGGTACAGTCAAAAAACCTTGTGCCTGGAGACATCATACACTGCAGGCTAGGTGATCTCGTTCCTGCGGATATTAAGATGATGTCAGGGGAGATACTTGTAGACCAGTCTGCGCTCACCGGGGAATCGAATGCGGTGACGAAAGTTGCAGGAAACCTTCTCTATTCAGGTTCCGTGCTGAAAAGAGGGGAGTCAACTGGCGTCGTGGTGGCAACCGGGAGCAAGACCTTTTTCGGAAAGACTGCAGAACTGGTAAAAGTAGCAAAATCAGACTCACATCTTGAAAAACTTATCCTCAGCATAGTGAAGTATCTGATTGCAATAGATGTTGCACTGGTCATTTCCCTATTCATTTTTTCCCTGATATATGGCGTCGGGATATACGACACGATTCCCTACCTGCTTGTGGTTTTAATCGCATCTGTGCCCGTTGCCCTGCCTGCAACATTCACAATTGCAAGTGCATATGGCGCTGTCGACCTGTCTCAGAAAGGAGCTCTGGTCACAAGGCTGTCAGCGGTTGAGGACGCGGCATCGATGGATGCAATCTGTTTCGACAAAACGGGAACCTTAACACAGAACCGGTTGTCCGTATTGGATCCTATAGCCTATGGGGTTGATCTCAAGGAGATGCTTCTGTATGCTGTTCTTGCTTCCGACATTTCGAGCCAGGACTCAATAGATATTGCCGTAATTGATTACGCCAAGAATATAGGCGTAGATTCATCCGGATATAAGATAAGGAAATTTGTTCCATTTGATCCATCGATAAAGAGGACGGCAGCAGTAGCCGAACGGAATGGAACAATAATAAGTGCAACGAAGGGAGCACCACAGGTTCTTCTCAAGTTAAGCAAACCTGTAGATGGTAAGAATATCATGGGGAAGGTCAAGGAACTGGCTGCCAGGGGTTACAGGACTGTTGGAGTCGCTAGATCGTTGAATGGAGAGGATTACCAATTCTGCGGCCTCATTCCTTTACATGATCCGCCCAGGGAGGATTCTGCCGCCCTCATCAAGAGGATCAGGGATCTTGGAATCAGGCCAAGAATGATCACTGGAGACTCCGAACCTATTGCGATCGAAATATCCAGGGAAGTGGGTATAGGAGAAAAGGTTTGCAAAATACCTGCTTCTGCAAACGCGGACTGGAATGTAGAGGACTGCGATTCGTTTGCCGAGGTTCTTCCAGAGGATAAGTTCAACCTCGTGAAAGCTCTACAAATCAAGAAACATATCACCGGCATGACAGGCGACGGTGTAAATGATGCTCCGGCGCTAAAGCAGGCAGAGGTTGGAATAGCGGTTGCCACTGCTACAGATGTTGCAAAGGCCTCGGCCAGCATAGTCCTGACGCACCAGGGAATCATGGATATTGTGAGCGCCATAGAAGATGGAAGAAAGATCTTCCAGAGAATGCTCACATACACCCTTAATAAGATAATCAAGACAGTCCAGGTTGCATTTTTCCTCACGGTGTCCTTCTTCATATATAGGTTCTTTGTCACCACACCATTCGACGTTATCCTTCTCCTATTTGCGAACGACTTTGCCACAATGGCTATTGCAACTGATCATGTGAGGTTCTCGAATAAGCCTGAAAAGTGGAACGTCAGGTCGCTTGTAGGATCGTCGATCAGCTTATCGGCATTCATGATTGCCGAGTCTTTTTTTGTGCTCTGGACGGCGACTGAACTTGGTCTTAACATTGGCCAGATCCAGACATACATATTTGACATGCTGGTTTTTTCCGGCCAGTTCACGGTTTACATGGTAAGGGAAAGGAAGAGATTCTGGAGTTCCAGACCAAGCAAGTGGCTTCTGCTTGCGAGCATCAGCGACATAATTTTCATATCGGCCATATCTGCGACGGGAATACTTGTAACTGCGATACCAATTGAATATGTGCTACTTGTTCTTGTGATTGCATTTGCTGTAATGGTTGCTGCAGATAATTTCAAGAACATTATCTTCAGACATTATAACTTATAGGATTTTCTGTTCACTAAAATATGACATGCGACTGATGAAGCAACGCAATTTATATTTCTAATCAATTATTATACATTAGTTCGAGCATTGAAGTTGGCTCAACAGGAAAAGAGAAGAGAAAATGCCCTCATGGCACTTAAAATGCTGCCCAAACAGTCTTTGTTTAAAGCATCTATGTAGGAAAGACTGCCAGTTTCTTTACACGATGCAGATGTCTTAACTACAGAGACAAAATCAAGAATTCTTCTGGAGACACGTTTGAATCGCTAAGTAGAGACGAATGGAATTGGTAATCTGGTCTTATTAATCAATTTTACCCTTTCTTCTAGTCGAAGCTCTGCCCGCATACCTCACCACATATGAAGAGATCAGAAGAATCAGAAATAAGGCATAGCTAACGTAAACAGGGAGATAGCCTGAACCAGCAGTGAAAAGAAATATCAGTGCCGCAAATCCAAGTGCTGTGGATATGCCACGATAAATTGGTGGCACTTGTGCGCGGGCCTGTATATATGTGTTCATGCCTCCAGCCGTGGTATATTGGGCTAATATTGAATACAAAGCAAAAGCAGGAACTAGTGAAGTATTATCGTTACAGTCTATTGTGAAACCCTCTGTCGTTCTATTGATGGTGAACACAGTGCTTCCAGAAGATTCCACTTCGAGGCTGTTTACCCTGCTCATTATGAATTGCCTCAACTGGTCGCTCTTGGGCCTGTAAGTCTGGAAGTTATATTCAATAGTATATCCACGGCCTGTCTTTCCCATATCAAGCCCGCTATCAAGAATCTTGAAACCTCGTCCCATTCTCTCCAGCGTGAAACTGACCGGTCCAGTAAATATTGCCTGGTAAAAGCGCATTCCAGTTCCCTGGTATGAAATATCCCCCACCTTTGTATCGTTAGTATATATTGCATTACCGGATATTCTGTATATCAACACTACCAAAGTTGATTTGCCCTAAAATACATTTAGGTATCAATAAAAAATTCTATAATATGATCAAGACGCCAGAAGCAAAAATGCACCATTGGCGAGATCCAATATCCAGACCAAGGACATTTTTTGCTGAATCTTAGATGAATAGGCATCTATTTATGATAACCCAAGAGCATGAGTAACGGAGGATCAGTCCTGGAACATTGGATTTATTTTTCTGACTGAATTAAGAACTTCCTCCCTTACATTTATATTCTCTATTGCTGACCCGGATACCATCATTCTCCTCACATCTGTCCCGCTAAACTTCAACCTGTCGCACGGGTCATGGTTGCAATCACCTGTAAACGACACTGTATTGCATTTTCTGCAGTAAGACGCTTCCTCAAACTTAAGTATGTTAATTCCCAGATCGCCAAAAGAGTCACAGTTTATCTGCGCATCGAAGGGTCCATAAAAGTTTCCGGTCCCGGCATGGTCCCTCCCTACAATAAAGCTTGACGCACCGAAGTTCTTCCTCATTATTGCATGATGTAACGCTTCCCGAGGACCGGCGTACTGCATTTCATAGTTTATGGGCGATATGAGAACCCTTCCTTCTGGATAGTGGTACTTTAACATTGCATCATATGCTGCTACGATTGCCTCGTCACGGAAGTCTCCGCTCTTCTTTCTTCCAATCACGGGATTTATGAACAATCCATCATGTGATTCGAGGGCCTTCAGGTGTATGAATTCATGTCCAAGATGAGGAATGTTTCTAGTCTGGAATGCAACCACGTTTTTCCATCCCATACGCTCAAAATACTTCCTGGTCTCCTTAGGGTACATGACCCTTTCATGGAAGGGAAGCTTATATCCAAACACGTTGATCAGGTCTCCGCCCACAAAGTGATTGCCATTCTCCAGGAACCTGCTTACCCCAGGATGCTGTGAATTATCAGTTCCGAATATCAATCTGCATGTATCTCTCAGGTCTAACTTGAATTTGTCCGAGATCGTAATGGTCGCGACTGGCCCCAAGCGGTCTGAAAGAAGAGCCTCGTCACCTTCTGAGAGAGAAGGATAAATGCTTTCACTAACCGGAAGCAGGATGGGCATTGACCAGATCGTGCCATTTGAAAGCCTCTGTTCCTTGAGAATTGAGCGAAGATCGTCACTATTGTTGAAGCCCTTTAATGGACTGTATACACCGCGAGAGATCAACCTTATGGTTGATCTCATATCATCCTTTATCCTGACTCTTGTACCGCTGTCAAACGTCAGCGCATCTTCTGGATCAAGCTCCTGAACTGAAATCAGGTTTCCACCATGAGGAGATGACAACATAGGTTTTACATCCTGGAGACGGGATTTCTTGGGTCCGGAGAAGGTTCATGTATGCCGCATTCCTTCTTGCCGTCTTCCCACCACCACCTTCCAGCCCTTATCTCTTCACCTGGCAGGATAGCACGTGTGCATGGTGCACAGCCTATGCTTGGGAACCCCTTATCATGCAACCTGTTGTACGGTATCTCATTTTTACGTATGTAGCTCCAAACCTCATCCTCAGTCCAATCAGAAAGTGGATTTATCTTGATTAAGCCGTTTCTTGCCCCGTCTTGTGATATTTTCTTTACCTGCGATCTCCCTGGAGACTGATCCCTGCGGAGACCAGTTATCCATGCAAGCTTGTTCTCGAGTGCCATGTTGAGCGGAACCGTTTTCCTCACATTACAGCATTTCTGCCTCAGATCAACTGACTTGTAGAAGAGGTTCGGGCCATATGAACTCACCAATTCGCTGAGGGCAGAGCTATCAGGATATAGTGCCTTTATTTCGATGCCGTATTTCTCTCTTGCAGACTGCATGACTTCATAAGTTTCCTCATGAAGCCTCCCAGTGTCAAGTGTGATTACCTCAGGGATCTCTATTCCTTGGTTTCTGCATGACACAATCATGTGAAGTAAAACCATATCCTCTGCACTGAAGCTGCATGCAAAAAGAGCATTTCGTCCATATTTATTTGCAGCCCACGTTACTATCTCAGCGGCACCGGCTGTTTCACCTGGAAAGTTATCGACTCGTTCCATGCGCATTAATGCATATATGGGTTTTAAGTAATTTTATAGGCATTAATTATTCAGGTAATTGGAAAATTCTTCGTGTATGTTATCGTATTAGTAGCCTTAATATTCATATATACTCTCTATATCACTTAGTGTGACCAAATTTCTGCAGGAAATTATTGATGCCTCAAGACCGAAGCCCCATAGTGAGGGAATCACAATGGTTCTTGATAGAATCTCCAAATTTCCAGAAGTGGAGGCGGAGGCAGTCGCCCAGTACATTGATGTTGCAAAGATAGGATGGGGGATTCCATTCATAATGGAGACGGAAAGTGTTAAAAAGTGGGTCGATCGGTGGAGATCCATGGGAGTGAGTGTTTCTAACGGTGGCACGTTGCTTGAATATTGCGTTACCAAGGGAAAGCAGGAGGACTGCATAAGAAAGCTTGCTGCCGAAGGATTCGGCACTCTGGAGATAAGTGAGGGAGTCATAGAAATATCGAGGGCTGAGAAGAAGTCTATGGTGGGCCTTGCCAGGTCTTTTGGTATGAGGGTTCATATTGAGGTCGGAAAGAAGGATTCAAGGAACCAGCTAACTTTGAATGCAACGCTCGAAAGGATCCGTGCAGCACTGGACATGGATATAGACATGGTGATCGTGGAGGGGCGTGAATCAGGCAAGGGTGTTGCTATTTATGATGAGTCTGGAAATATCAAGTGGGACTGGGTTGATGCAATAGTTTCTGAATTCGGGTTGAAGAGAATAATGTTTGAAGCACCGCAGGAAGTCCAGCAAACAAGCCTGATAATAAGGCTCGGTAAGGATGTTAACCTTGGAAACATCGCAATTACGAGTGTTGCTGCACTCGAAACCCAGCGACAGAGCCTGAGGGGAGATACTTTCGGAATACACCCTGTACAGCCGGAGATTACGGGAGGGCCTTCTCCGAGATTTGTATACTTCATCATAAGCTCTCATGGGACAATAGATCAGGACAGGATCATGAAGCTTACTGGTCTTAACCGCAGAACAACCCAGAATTCGTTATCTTCGCTGATAAGGCAGGGACTCATAAGGGAAACAAGGGACATGACAGACCTGCGGAGAAAACTTTACTCAGTCAGCTCTTAGATGCTTCGTTGTGGAAAAAGCTGCAACAAGGGTTCTGCCCAAGGTCTTTGTAACACCAGAGGTTCAAGCATCTGCGATATTGTCTAAAAGTAACTTGGGTCAATATTATTTAGGCAGTCACTATATGAGTATAGAAATGCTTCCAACCATACCGGAAATTCGCAAGATGAGAAAGAATCTCGGTATCAGCCAGAAAGAACTGGCTGGCCGCACTGGGGTGAGCCAGTCCTATATAGCAAGACTGGAAAAAGGGGAAATAAACCCCACTTACGAGAAAGTGAGAAAAATCTACGAAGTGCTGAACCAGAGCGGCATGCGTGCTACCTCGATAGACATGAATGTTTCCAAAATCATGTCGCCTACAGTGGTTGTCATAAGTTCTTCTGAGTCCGTTGTAAAGGCGCTCAACATAATGAGGGAGAAGGGGTACTCTCAGCTTCCCGTTATGGAGCAGAAGAGGATTGTCGGAACTGTCACTGAGGCTGGAATTAACGATCTCCTTGTCAATGGCAAATCGATAGAGACGCTCAGAAATATGGTGGTCAAGAACATAATGGGTCCAGCCCTTCCGCAGGTTGACAAGAGCAGCCCCATATCAATGATATATCCGATACTCAAGTTTTCCAATGCTGTCCTTATATTTGATGAGGGGACGTTGAAAGGGATAGTGACCAAGGCAGACGTCCTCAAGGCTGTGGATCTGTATGGCTGATATTCTCCTGCAGATCTTCTATTCCCTATATTTCTTCCTGCCTGCATTTGTTGCCAATCCTTCTGCTGTGCTGACAAAGGGAAGCACCAAGATGGACTTCGGCAGGAGTTTCAAGAGTGGCAGGAGGATACTTGGCGACGGTAAGACCTGGGGCGGCTTTGTCGGAGGTATAGTGTTCGGCTATATCCTGGGGCTTATCTTGTTTGGAATTGCATACGCTCTTGGTTCCGGTATAAACTATACTTTTGTCATACCGCTGATATCAATACAGATAATCATGCTTTCCTTTGGGTCAATGCTTGGGGATGCAACAGGATCATTCATTAAACGAAGACTAGGTATGTCAAGCGGCCAGAACGGTTTCCTCCTCGATCAGTATCCTTTCGCACTTATGGCGTTACTTTTGCTTTATCTTGCGGCCCCCAGTTTCTTCATAGAGGTTTACTGGAATGTCCCGGCTATACTTATCATACTCATAGTAACGCCCCCGTTACATCGTGCAGTAAACATAGTTGGTTACAAGATCAAAAGGAAGAGTGTTCCATGGTGAGCGAGGTCAAGATGATCATTGTCGTCCGCAAGGATCTAGATCTTGGAAAGGGAAAAATGGCGGCCCAGGTAGCTCACGCGGCTGTTTCATTGGCACTTCATTCAATGAAGAATGATAAACGTACATTCCGCCAGTGGCTGGATCAGGGCCAGAAGAAGGTAGTGGTCAGAGTTGACGACCTGAAGGGATTGTATGAAATCAAGGAAAAGTTTGAGGCGGCAGGAATAAACACGTCGCTTATTACGGATGCGGGACTGACGCAGATCCCCCCGGGAACAGTAACCTGCCTTGGGGCAGGACCCGCTGAATCCGAGCAGCTGGATGCAATCACTGGATCGCTTTCACTTTACTGATTCATCACGCCAAGGCTTTCTGGAAGTCGTCTATGAGATCTTCTGAATCCTCTATTCCGACAGAGAGCCTGATCAATCCTTCAGGAATGCCCATTTTAGCCCTTTCAGCAGGAGTCAATGATCCGTGCGTAGTATCGATCGGAAGTGTAATAAGCGATTCAATACCGCCGAGACTCGGTGCTGATGAGCATATCTTAAGGTTCTTCATCATCTTCCTAGCTGCCGGAACCCCATCCTTGAGCTCAAAAGATATCATGCCACCATATCCCTTCAGGTTGCGTTTTGCAATTTCATGGTAACTGAAGCTCTCAAGTCCGGGATAAAATACCTTCCTGACGCTTTTGTGCTGTTCCAGAAATCTTGCAATGGCTAGCGCGTTTTGATTCTGGACTTTCATTCTGAGGCCAAGTGTCTTTATTCCTCTGAGGCCAAGGAATGCCTGTAAGGGATCGGGAATACCACCGAAGGTCTTCCTTGAGAGCCAGATCCTCTCGAGATAGTCCTTGCTGAAACCTGCAAGTCCCAGTATTATGTCCGCATGACCGCCTATATATTTTGTTCCGCTGTGAAGCGTCACTGATGCCTGGAATTTCGAAGGATTCTGATTATATGGCGATGCAAAGGTCGCATCTACCAGCAGAGGCGATCCTGCTTCAGCAGCGATGGATCCAATATGATCAAGGTCGCACACTCCAAGAGTCGGGTTTACGATTGATTCAGCATATACTGCATTATATTTCCTAAGATCTATATCCTTACTATTCAGTTCATCAGTCGAGATGAAGCTGACGTTGATTCCCATAGCTGGAAGAGTCTTGGTAAAGAAGAGGAAAGTTTCACCGTACAGCTCATTTACGGACAGAAGGCGGTCGCCCTTCTTGAGGAGGGCCAGCAGGCTGGATGTTATTGCAGCCATTCCAGATGAAAAGGAGAGAGCTTCATCCACCTGATCAAGAGAGGCATATTTCTTTTCAAGCGACTGCAGCGTCGGATTTCCCCACCTTGTATACATGTAAGGTTTTCCCCTCGTATGATCGGTGGCAGGATTCTGAGACTCGTTTGGATTTGCAAAAGTTGAGTTCTCAAATATAGGGGTGGTCATGTTTCCAAATTCCTTGATTCTCAATTCTCCATCCTGCACTGCCCTTGTATTGAAGCCTGAAGTCATATTTCCAATAGGAGAGGGATTCATTTAAGCTTTATTCCTGCGCCCGGAACCTTGATTCCCCTCTGAAATCTGGGAATTTTACAATATGCGTAAACCATTTTTGAGCCAGCAAAATAAAATAATGTTTGCACAATTAACGTGTATCTGTTATGACGCCAGTTTTTGCAGTTGTTGAGGGAATAGATGGATCGGGTAAATCCACTCTTGTCAATCTTGTGAAACAGGGACTGGTAGACGAAGGAAAAACGGTCTGGACAACTGCTGAGCCGACAGCCAGGATGAGAAAGATTCTCGAGGACAATCCTGACTCGTATGACCCGGTTTCACTCTTTCTACTCTTCACCTACGACCGTTATAACCATCAGCGGGAGATAGTCGAGAATCTGCAGGATCATGATGTTGTGATAAGCGACAGGTATATTTTATCGTCATACGCATACCAGGGATCCTCGATGTCAGGGATATTCGGATCTACGAGCCAGGCACTCGATTGGATGAGGTTTGTTTCAAGGATCATAACACTTACCCCTGATCTTACATTCTTCCTGGATATAAAGACGGAAGTCGCCAGAAAGCGTATTGCGAAATACCGAAGCAGTGATTTACTTGAAAAAGCCGTCGATCTCGATAGGGTTTCGGCCTTCTATTCAAGCCTCCTGACACCAGAAATAGAAAAGCTTGACGCAACTCTCCAGCCGGAGAAGCTTGCTGGAAGCGTAATACAGAGGATACTCAGCAAATTGTGATTTACTGCGTTGTGACAACAATCCTGTCTTCAAGAATCAGTATTGTGTGCTCAGACTGGGCTATCATTGCGCCGCTGTGCTCTTTCAATATAGCGAATTCGGATACCTGGCGCGCCTTGATCATGGAACGGAGGTATGAGGCGGGATCCGGAACGACGTCCTTGAGCCATCTTGATGCAAACGGGATTGTATTGAAGTTCCTGTAGACGGGTTCATCCTGGTTTATCTTTGTTCCGCTCAAAATGTATATGTTCCCGCCTGCGCCATTGTGTATCATGCCTATACCTGTGCTTGCAAAAGGTTCTATTGCTATAGCCTGCCCTGGCCTGAGCACATTGCCATTCTGGTCATCATAATTAGGGATGAATGGAGCAGAATGGAGATCGTATCTGCCAACACCATGCCCTCCGAGGTTTTTGACCGGTTTGTAGCCATGTGAAGTTATTGTTTCACCGATGACGCGGCCGAGGTCACGAACCCTGCTGCCTGGCCTGAGAACGGAAATTGCTTTGTTGAGCGCTTCCCTTGTGCTATCAATTAAATCGCTATTTCTGCCCTTTTCTCCAACTTCAACGGTAGCAGCATTATCCGAAAGGTAGCCGTCTATGCTGGCTCCAATATCTACTTTAACAAGATCACCGGTCCTGAAAACTTTTTTGTCGTTCGGAGCGGGCGTATAGTGCGCTGCTTCGTTGTTGATCGATAAGTTTACCGGAAAAGATGGCTTGGCTCCCATCTCTCTTATAAGTCCCTCAGCCTTTTCAGCTGCAGTCAGGAAAAGTGCCCCGGGTTCTATCTCAGAGATGGCTTTTTCGAGTGCAAGTCTGCCTATTTTGCCTGCCTGAATGAACTTGTTCCTTGCATCATCAGTGATTTCCCCCATGACTACAAGGTATGCATTGTAAGTATAAAAAAATGAAAATTACGCTTTTTTGCGCTCATGAAAAGGCGTTCGGATGCAAATTGAGTGCCTTAATTGTAGGGTCTTTTACAAAGGAAAGATTATAATTTGATTATCCAATCTGGAAATATGGCATGGTTTAAGGTTGGCAAGGAAACTTCCATGAAGGATGGCGATCTGATGAAAGCGAAGGTTGGGGAACTGGAGATTCTCATAATCAGGATCAAGAACAACTTCTACTCCACATCCTGTTATTGCACGCATGAAGATTATGATCTTTCTGAAGGTTTCGTGGACGATGGCAAGCTCATATGCCCGAACCACTTTGCGACGTTCGAGCCTTCCAATGGCTCTGTTGTCAGCCCTCCAGAGGGATCTGGAGATATTTCCCCACTAAAGTCTTACAAGACAAAGGTGGAGAATGGGGAAATTTTAGTTGAAGTCGCATGAATATACTTGTATTTGTCAAGCAGATTCCTGAGATAAGCAAGATACAGTTTGATCCTGCAACTAACAGGATAAAGCGTGATCAGGTTCCACTTATCATTAATCCCTTCGACAAACGTGCCGTCGAAGAGGGGATCAGGCTGAAGGAAAAACATGGAGGTCTTGTCACCGTAGTGACGATGGGGCCGCCATCAGCAGCAGAAATATTGAACTCATCCCTCAGGATGGGCGCGGACAGGGCTATCCTAATCTCAGATCCGGCTTTTGCGGGAGCAGACACCTGGGTGACTGCCAAGATCCTATCCTCTGTTGTCCTCAAACTGAGACCGGATATTGTTCTTCTTGGAAAATACTCCCTGGACGGGGAAACATCACAGATCCCGCCAGAAGTTGCAGTTTTATCAGGATATCCTTTCAAGACCTCTGTCTCGAAGGTGGAATTTAGTGATGACGGGAACGCAACAGTGGAGCAGGAACTTGAGACAGGGTTCGCAACTTACAGGATGACCATTCCTTTCCTCATTTCAGTCAGCGAGAAGATCAATCGCGCAAGATTTGTGAGTCCCAGTGTTCCGGATATGAGTTCCAGAATTGAAAAATGGTCAGCTTCAGATACAGGTTCTTCAGTGAGAGGGTCTGATTCTCCAACGGTTGTTGAAGCTACAGAAAGGATAGAAAGTTTCAGATCTGTAAAAATGCTTTCTGACATAAAGGAGGTTGCTGCGCTTGTTCGAAATACGATGATTCAAGAGTCAAACGATCCAGACTGGACTTTGGGAGACGTACCTCCACCGGAATGTGCTAATCATGCTGTCGTTATTTCATACAATGATCCCAGGAGCGCTTTCGAGATCTCTGGGAAACTCTCGGATCTTGGCCTGAAGCATTCTTTTTCTGTTGTGGTTTTGGGCAACGACGATAAAAGCAAAATACAGGGTATGAGGTGTAACAGGTACATAATGCTGAACAATGCTTCGATTAAGGGGTTCAGTGAATATCTTGTCAGATACATTAGGGAGAGAAAACCGAGTTACGTTGTATTCCCCTCATCTGTCGAGGGTAGGGAGATTTCTTCCTACGTTGCAGCATCCATGTCGCTTGGTCTTACAGCGGACTGCATTAACCTTGACGTCCAGGATGGAAAGCTGATTCAGTACAAACCTGCATTTGGTGGAGGCATGGTTGCCAGGATCACTTCAAAATCAAGTCCGGGGATGGCATCTGTTAGGCAGGGGATATTTCCACTCTCGAAAGGAAAACATGACATCATTTACGAGGAAGTTGACCTGTCATCCTCGTTCCATGAAGATGCGTTGTCAAGAGAATATATATCATCAGAGTTCCGCCCCCTAAGAGATGCCAAAACAGTCATCGGAATAGGAAAGGGACTCGTAAAGAAGGAAAATGTTGCCCATGTTGCCGAGCTGGCTAGTGTCCTGAGCGCTTCTATTGGAGGTTCCAGGCCAATAGTTGATCTTAACTGGATTCCTCGACAGCAGCAGATTGGACTCACAGGTTACTCAATTTCTCCCCGGTTGTATATAGCTCTAGGTTTATCCGGCCATGATAATCATGTCGTCGGGATACGATATGCCGGGACTGTTATAGCAGTCAACAAAGATCCTCAGGCACAAATATTCAAATACGCAGATTATGGATACATCGGGGATGCAGTTCAATTTGCGGAAGATTTAACTGGATTGCTCAGGAACACATGATATTAGATTAGTACCGGTACCTGTACTCCTGGTAATACTGGGGTATTCTGCGGCTTCTCCTGTAGTTCTCCTTCTTCCTTGATCTCTCTACCAGCTGAAGATACAATCCAAGCGGGTAAAGTACACCTGCTACAATTTGGGCTTCAAGTGAAGTCAAGCCAAGAATGATGAGCACAAACCAGAGAAGGAAAGCACCCATAATTCCTGCAACAACCATAGTAACACGCTTGTAAAGGAAATATATTATTGCAAAAATCATCACGCTAACAACAAGAACTTCTGGTAAGTATGCAGGATAAATCCCTATTAATATGATGAATGCAAGTATTCCTGAGCCAACGGAGAGTGCGATCTTTACGAACACGGACATCAGAACCGCACCGATCAGGATTCCTATGATAAGTATAAGGTATGTAGGCATGTTTGCCAGTGGGATATAATGCAGAATGAATGAGGAAAAGATATAACCGTAATAAGCCCCAAGTGCGGCAAAAAGAATTGCCCATGTCTTGCTTCCTTTGAATATAAGCGCCACAGACAGTAACATGAGACCCACAAGCATCACGTAAGAAAAACTGGAAGGAACGTATAGATTGTTAAGTAACAGGTTCCTGAAATAATTCTCCAGTGTTGTCGATATGGATCCAGTCATTGTCAGACATTGTTTCACCAATATTAATACTTTTGCTT
>JAKACH010000041.1 GCA_021821635.1 Thermoplasmata archaeon
ACTGACTTGATCAGGGCCTACAGGAAGGCGTCGAATGGTGATATCATAATCCTGCAGGCTACCGATCCCGGTGTGGTGCCGGATTCCAAGGCTTGGTGCGGGATGACCAAGAACGAGCTCGTTGATGCTAAGGAAAACAACGGCGAATACGAGGTAACTATTAAGGTGACCGCAAAGAAGTGAAGGGTCAAGACGAGAAAATAGGGTGTTTGAAAAACGAATTGAAGTCGGTGATAACATATGATAAAAATAGCCATGATTGGTGGCGGTGCCGGAGGTCTTATTACTACAAGCAAGCTTAGCGCTGAACTCTCCGAGGAGATAAAGCAGGAAAAAGTTTCCATAACGATTTTTGACAGGAAGGAGACGCAGGAGTTCCAGCCGGGTTATCTTGAGACTGCGTTCCGTGGAACCAAGCCAGAGAAGCTGAAGAGACCTGTGGATAAACTCATTTCCAAGGGAGTGAAGACAGTGCATGCAGACTGTGCGTCACTCGATCTTGACAACCACCAGATCATAACGGAAAAGAACCAGGAAAAGTATGATTTTGATTACGTAATAGTTTCGACGGGCTGCTCTCCTGACTATTCACAGATACCTGGGCTGAAAGAGGCAAATATGGACTTTTACACGGATGCTGAAGTGTCCTCTAGAATATTTTCAACGCTTCAGACTATAAAATCAGGCAGGATAGTAGTGGGGATAGCCGGTCTGCCTTATAAGTGCCCTCCTTCGCCTAACGAGGCTGCCTTCATGGCTGATGAATATCTGAGGAGACACGACCTGAGAAAGAATGTCGATATAACATTCATAACGCCGTATACAAGAATATATACAGCTGAACCCATAAACGAGGTTATCGAACCTCTATATAGCGAAAGAAATATAGAGTCGAGAACCGTTTTCAACACAGACTCTGTGGATCCGGCGAGGAAGGAGATAACCTCTCTCGAGGGCGATACCGTAAAGTACGACTATCTTTTCTTGACTCCGCCGCATAAGCCAGCTGAATTCCTGAAGGGAACAGACTTTGCGGATGATGAAGGATGGGTAAAGGTCGACAAGCGCGATCTCCATATCACGGATCATGATTATGCCTTTGCAATTGGAGATACAAATAATATTCCAACTTCTAAAGCAGGAGTAGAGGCTCACCTGGAGGGCATAGTTGTCGCGAATAACCTAGCCATGAATGTTACAGGTGAGGGAACTAAACACTTTTTCACAGGCAGGACACAATGCTCGATGGAAACAGGATTCCACCATGCAACATTCGTGGTCGGTACTTACGATCGGCCTGTAGAGAAAATCAAACCCACCGTGACAAACTACGCTGAGAAGAAGGTTATGGAAGGGATATACTGGGCATCTTTGCACGGTCACTACGAGTGGCTGTTCAAGTACCATTTCAAGAAAGACTACTTCGCAGAGAGCCCCACTTAATTATTATCTCTATTTTTTGAGTCCAGGAATTGACGTAAAAATTTTTCAATTCGCAGCAGATATAATGGACAGGATGATTACCAGGCAAGGGCAGAATAAACTCGACCAGAGACGATTACTGGGCTCGCACCTCACGCCTGTAAGTGTCTTTCAGGATTATGTCCTGCCTGATCTGAAGCCGCTTATGCATGATCACATGTTCATGGATCTATTTTGCGGTGAAGGTAATCTTATCCTGCCGATGCTGGATCTGGTCCCAAGATCAGAAAGGACCAATTATTTCAGAATGCACATTTTCATGTGCGACGCAGATCCTGAAATGGTTGACAAGGCAATAAGCAATGCATCTGATTATGGCATTGATCATGAAGTGCTGGAAACGCATATCACTGTTAGGGACTCGATTTCATCTTATCCTCCAATGATAGACGCTGGAAAGACCGTACACATCACTAACCCGCCTTATCTATACGTCGGGCACATAATGAAGCATCCAGAGGCCTCGTTCCAGGCGTCTTATTTCGCCAGAGATAATGAAGGATACCAGGATCTATACCAGCTTGCGATGATGAATGACCTTAGACATGGCATACAGAAGATGTTCTATGTGATACCTACCAATTTCCTTTTTGCGGATTCAGCCTCCAGAAAGATAAGGATGGATTTTCTCACCAGGTATAATATAAGTAAGTGCAGGTTGTTTGAGTCAAGGGTATTTCCTCATACTGGTGTTAACGTGGGGGTTTTCCAGTTTGATCTTGATCAAAAGGGACAGCACAGGAAAGTCGAGTTTGATGCTGTACTGGAAAATGAGAACCACAGAGTTAAAAGATTCATATTGGATTCTTCCAACGGATTCCGGCCCAAGATGGATCTGCCCAAAGAACAGGCATTGACGCGTGGTGAAAGGCTTTGCGCAAAATTCTACCTGACCATTGACGAGGTCAGGTCTTCAAGCGGTAAAAGTGAGGTTATACTGGTTGATTCAAAGAATTTTAGCAAAGGAACATACGCAAAATCGACTTTTTTCGTTGATGACAGACTTGATAGAAGACTTCGTTCGAACCCGCTCTTCGTCAGGACCGTGGATACTGGCTCCGAGAATGGGAGGGCCGGCCTTCATGATATCAGGAAGGAATTCGATGCAGACGGCATAGTGGTTTCAGGGAACACATATCGCACCAACCCTATTCAGCTGTTTGTCAAACCTGATCTTACAAGGGAAGAGAGCGTGAAACTGATGCATCTTTTCAACAATAAACTTGAGAAAATGAGATTGGAGAGCGGCAGTTCGTTCATGACCACATACAGGTACAGCAGCAACCCACGTTATATCAGAAAATATCTCGGTCTGAAGCAGGTATCAGCAATTATTTCGAGTTTCAGGCGGGAGGATCTCAGTTGATTCCGTTTTCTTCCATGTATGAATAGTCTGGAAGATCTTCTATATTGAGACCGGGGTGCTGTAACTGCCATTCATCGAGTGTCATCTTACCAACATTCCTGACATGGTCGAAGCCCGTTTTACCGCATTTAATGCAGGTGAACCGGAGCTCATCAAAAAAGTGAGGCCTTAGCAGGTCTCCTGCCTTGAATATATGGTCAAATTCAGTACCACAATACCTGCATTTTACCCTCACAATGTGTACCTTCTTTTCCATTACGAAGAATTTCTTTAAAACATATAATTCTTCAGTCATCTCGGCTTCCTCTCTTAATATGGGAGAAGCATCCAGAATAAAGTCTACATTATATGATGGAAAAAATGCGTATGCCTGAGTGGTCATAAATCTGAGCTTTTATTCGCAATTACCTAAATACTCTGTTCTATTTCTCTCAATAAAAATTTGCTTACCAGGGCATATATTCTTATCTTTTTCAAATTGTATTCCCGTTACACTAGTAGCTGTGTTAAATTGTCTGAAAATAAGTAAAATGGATAGTATAAAGGAAAGATTTATTGCACGAAGCTGTCGATATTTGATCGATCCTACTTCATTGATAGATCAGCGGCAACGATAAGAGGGTCCCAGACAGGTCCAAACGGTGGGCTGTACCCCAGATCAGAGAAGAAGAATGCCTCGGCTGTAAGCTTCGCCTGTATGGCGGCAGCCACGGCATTGATCCGCCATGCTGCCCCATCCTTGGACACAATCTGGGAGCCAAGGATCCTCCCCGTCCCATTTTCAGTAACCATGTTTACGAACACGGGCTGTTTTCCTGGATAGTAACCTGCTTTGCTCATTGCTTTTACAAAAATAGTCTTCGCGTCTAGTCCATCCTTCCTTGCCTGTTCTTCAGTCAGTCCTGTGAATCCGATTTCATAGTCAAATATTTTGACCAAGGTGGTTCCTGCGGATCCGGGAAAGACCATTTTGCCACCCGCCGCGTTGGATCCGGCAACCCTGCCCATCTTGTTTGAAACCTGTGCAAGCGGGTGCCAGTCCAGTTTTCCTGTTACAATGTTGGTCGTAGAAGCACAGTCGCCCGCAGCATAAATATTTGGATCGCTAGTAAGCATATGTCCGTCAGTTATTATTATTCCGCGCGAATCAGTAGCAATGCCGGCATCTATTGCAATTCTTGTGTTTGGAACAATACCGGTGGCAGATATGACTGCATCGACTACAACCACTTTCCCCCTGGTGGCAAGCAAGAAAGAGCTGCCCCTTTTGGTTACCTGAAGATCTGATGCTTCAGTCAAGACATTAACGCGTTGCTTGAACTCCTCCCTGAAAGCTGCACCTATCCTTGTGTCAAAACCCTTCAGTATATCGCTGTGCCTTGAAACAAGGAAGACTTTCTTTCCGCCCTGAACAAGCGATGAGGCAAGCTCCAAGCCCAGAATGCCGTCACCAATTATTGCAACTTTATCCGCATTTGCAATATCCTGGTGAGTAATTTCGCCTGATTCCAGAGACCTTATCCCGTGTATGCCAACCGCAGAAAGGGAATCTGGAACTTTGGGTGATGCTCCGGTGGCTATAACCAGGCGGTCATATTTAACTCTAGAATCATTGGAAAGAACCAGTTCCCTGTTCTTCCTGTCAATTGCGTTTACCGATGTTCGGGTAATAACGTTGATGCCTCTCTTCTGTGTAAATTCCTCCAGCGGGTAATGCAGCAGTTCAGTCGGAGAGGCCACGATTCCTTCGAGATAATATGGAATGCCGCATTCCGCGTACGAAACGTAACTTCCCCCCTCAACTACAGTTACTGTCAGGGATGCATCAACACGCTTTGCCTTGGATGCAGCCGCCATTCCGGCTGCTCCGCCTCCAATAACCACCAGATCCATGAGAATCGTTCTCTTAATCACTTCCACATATTTATGCGATCCAGGAAATGAAGGAAAAACTATGCATAAGAACGTTATCCACGCTTATTGGTAAGTACGGAAGACATTCTTCTCTCTGTGACAAAATCGATCCGATCCTTTATCTTCATGTCTCTTTCGATCTCGGTGCCGTTCTTCCTGCTATCGTTCGGCCTCAACGCAATTCTGGTTTCTCTGGTGCTTCTGTTTGCTATTGGAATTTCTACCTTCTTCATCTACTTCTATACGATCCTTCGTATGCAAATCAAGGAAAAGCTGGTTATGATGGCGATTCTGCTCACAGCTGCCATCGCCCTGCTCATAGCATTCCCGACGCTCCCCGGCCTGCTAATTGCTATTGTGATAGGTGCAATCTCGCTATCCGGGAAAGACATGGCTACAAACCAGTCGCTGGAACAGTATACCATAGGTCGGGCATCCAGGGATCAGAGACAGAAGAACCTTGCATTCTCGTTCTACAACTTTTTTTCCTATGGTTCGGGCACAGCTGCCTCAGCCTTCCTTTACATTGTGGGTGCCAAGAGCTTCCAGGGTATTTTCTTGGTACTGCTGATACTCGCTGCTGCCCAGGTCTTAATCTATATGGTAATGAAGTTTCCTTCCCGAGGGGAAATGCCGATTTCTGGTGAAGTACTGCCGGAAACCAGGAAGAGGATCAACACACTGGGGTCACTATTTTTTGTTGATTCATTAGGCGGAGGGCTTGTCAATACATCCATAATCGCATTATGGTTTGAGGTTGTATTTCACATAACGCTTTCACAAGCAGGTCTCATCTTCATAGGTGTAAACCTGATCACTGCGTTCTCGATCCTTCTTTCCAGCCACATTTCGTCTTCAATTGGACTTGTGCGTACTATGGTATATACCCATATAATAAGCAATGTCTTCCTTTTTCTTATACCGGTATTTCATGTTCTCGCATGGAGCGAGATCCTTCTTTTCATCCGGCAGACGACAAGCCAGATGGATGTTCCCGCAAGAGACAGTTTCGTCAACACAGTTATACCGGAAGATTCGCGTCTAACTGGGAATTCAACATTCCTGGCGGTAAGAAATGTTGGACAGGTGCCAGGACCTGGAATAGCCGGTGCATTGCTCGAGTTCTTCCCTCCCGCGGTCTTTATGGCGGCTGCGCTCACAAAAATATCGTATGATGTTGCTTTCTACGTAAAATTCAGGAATGAGCGTGTTTAATAATCATCGTTATTGAATCAAGATGTTCTGTTCGTCTTCCGTCCCGTATCCATGATATTCATCGTTGTTGATTCTTCTGTAAACGATTACTAAGATTATGATGACTGCAATTGCTGGTATCCAGAGAAGGAGCGGCCCATAAAGGTCATAGGGACTAGAATAGGTTGTTTCCATAATTATTGCTATCGATTCGAACGTGGCCGCGATCAAAAGTTCTAACGCAGCGAAGGCATAGTTCAGCAGTATCTTCTTTGACCTTGATCTCAATTGTGAACGCTTCTTTATAAGAAAGTACAGGAGGTAGATGCCCGTGCTTGACGTAACTGCATAGGATGGCAGCTCTATCCATGTGTCCGGCAGCAGGGCCAAACCGAGAAAATAAACAAGGCCTAGTGTGCCGTTCGAGGTGCCCTCAACTGCCAGAATGAGAGAGGTTGTAACCGCAGAAAGAATATAGAAAAACTGCCCGAGGATTGGAACGATCTCCAGGGTTGCTACTTCAAGGTTGTGCGGAAAAATAGAGAATATCATCTGCAGTAGTGGTAAAGTTGTTATGGAAGATTGCTGCTGCTTGAACTGAATGTAAAGAGCAGGATCCTTTAAAGGAAGGGAGGAAATTATAATGAAAATTGCTATTTCCATCAAAAACATAAGCAAGAATAGCTTCCGCAATTGTAATTCCCCTTTCTTGAAAAAGAAGCTTTCTTTGCTCATGTCAGGATCAGTAAGGCAGAATAGATCAATCACACTATTTAGTTCTTTCTTTGATCTAAGCTTTTTCAGCTTTCTGCTTGTCTGGCTTTCTCTCAGTCATTTGAGAGCATAATCTGTTTTCTGTTATCAAAAGAAAAAGTCTCTGGCACATTCATCATGTCCGATGGAGAAGTGATAACACTAAGTACTTTGTAGGTATTGAATAATCACGGATATACTATTGCTCGGAGGAAATCGGTTCGGGTTTACGCACGCAAAAAGCTATGAAAGGCTCGGATATGACTTTTCGGTATTTTCAAGAAATGAGGATGTATTGAGAAGATACAGGGAGGAATTTCATGTCAGGAAAACTTATAACGATCTTAACGAGGCCATGAACTCATCGCATGATATCATCGATATGGTCATGCCACATTACATGCACAGAGACCTTGCTATCAGAGCCATGAGGGACAAGAAGCATGTTATGATAGAGAAACCCATAGCAACCACCTTGCAAGAGGCAAGGGATATGATAACGGAATCAAAGGATAATAATGTGAAATTCATGGTGGCTGAGCAATATTACTTTGATTCGTCCCTGAGGCACACAATTGAATATTTGAAAGAAGGATTGATCGGTAAAGTGCATACCATAATAGTGAGAAGCCAGTGGAACTTTCAAGAATTGGATGGCTGGAGGACTAGTGAAAAACTAATGGGAGGAGGTGCTCTGATTGACGGAGGAATACACTTTATCGAGGCTCTACTTGATCTCGGAGGAGAATACAGCGACATCGATTCAAGGGTATACAAGGGTGAAGCGTCGATAGAAGGTGAAGACAATTCTGTAGCCTTGATCAAATTTAAATCCGGTGCAACGGGTATTTTCTACTATTCGTGGAACTATATTTCTCCTCCTGATGTTCCTGCATATGAAGTCATAGGAACCAAGGGAAGCATATACGAATACAGAGGAGGTGGAGGTCATAAGAGTCACGACCATCCTAATACTGCATTCGGCGTTCCAGTACTGAATGGCAGGATCCAGAAAATAGAGGAGGTCGATGTTTTCGACGCTGAAATATCGGGATTCCTGAAGGCAGTTGAAAAAAACGAGGAGGTTCCATACTCGCCGGAACTTGCTTATAGAGACCTGGAAGCAGTATTGAGAATATATGAAAAGGCGAAATAGAAAGGATCGAACGACAATCCATTTTCTTTATTCCTGATATTTAAAGATGCGTTTGCCCGTTCCTAAAAACGATCTCGCAGACAAAGTTTCTCGAATAATTGGCTTCATTTCTTACTTAACATGCATTTTCTTTAGAGTAACTGCATCTATTTCTTTACCTCGGATTTAGGAAGTACCCCATGTATATGATGAATGTTTCTCTGCACATGCTCCGTATTTCAGAGCTTCGCGTCATTGTGACTTGATGGGATAGATGACCCGGTTCCTGAGGTAAAATGTTAATCGGGAAACAATGCCCCGCGGCCTACAACACAATTCCCTAATTGTTCCATTGAACTAATAGTTAGAGTGTACTAACTGTTATATACATTAAAGCAATTTACCTTACTGAAAGTTATGGCTCAGAATGGTAAGGTGGATGCAGGAGATCTTGTGACGTGCTGGAAGGACGTCGTAAAGGAAATGATGGCACTCCAGACGTACTTTCTCAGGAAAGAGCATATATCAAGACCGGCGTACTTGATAATGCATTACCTGTTTATGCATGGTCCTCAACAGCTTACAACCCTGTCCGAGATAATAGAGGTTTCCAAGCCGACTATAACAAGCCTTATTGACAACCTGGAAAGCATGAGTCTGGTTCAAAGGGTTCACAACGATATGGACAGAAGAAGCTATTCACTGCATTTAACTTCCGAAGGGGAGAAGAAGTTGAGCAAGCTCTCTTCAATATATGATGGGATCTTCATGGAGTTCATAAACGAATCCACTGAAGAGGATCTTGTTTCTTTCAAGAAATCACTTAACATTCTCCTGAAACTGATGAAATCCATGGCTTTGAGAATAACGGAAGATTGAATATAATGAAAACAGACGATATAAAAGAAGATTACGACAAAGCATACACGACCAGGGTAATGCTGATCCTTGCAATGCTTATAATGGTGGTAATGTACGTGGAGGGAATGCTGACGCCGTCCCTTCTCTCAATAGCATCAGAGTTCAATGTCTCGATATCACAGGTAAGCCTGCTTCTTTCAGTATACCTTGTTACAGGTGTTTCCATAAGCCCCATAGTTGGAAAGTTGGGTGATATTTACGGAAAGAAGAGGATGCTTGTTATTGTCCTGCTCATTTATGCGGTAGCTGTAGTGTCTACGGGATTCTCGCCGAATTTTACCTACATGCTTATATCCCGTGGAATACAGGGTATCGGGTTGACCGTGATGCCGCTTGGAATGAGTCTTGTCAGAGAAGAGTTCCCACGCAGGCTTGTACCAAAAGCCCAGGCACTGCTCAGCGCTATGTTCGGAGCTGGATTCGCAGTGAGTCTCCCACTTGGCTCACTGGTCTCCAATGATCTCGGATGGAGGTACACTTACCACACTGCTTTTCCGTTTGTGTTCGCTCTAGTAGCTATTGCCTATGTTTACATAAGGGAATCCGCATACAGGAGGCCGGGAACTCGCGTCGACTACATTGGTGCGGGCGTTTTCGCTGTTGCACTTGGCCTTGTAGTGTTCGGATTATCTGAAGGTGCGCTCATTGGCTGGACTTCAATCACAGTTATAGGCATGATACTGGCAGGCGTAATCCTGTTTATACCCACTTTCCTTTATGAAAGAGCTTATTCAAAGAAGGGTCTGGAGGCGATACTAGATTCTAGGCTTCTTTCAAAGAGGAATGTCTGGATCCCCAACGTTGTTCTGGCCATCTCCGGCCTTGGAATGTTTCTGGCAATGCAGGCCCTAACATACAGATTTGAATCGCCAACTCCTTATGGATTCAGTTTCAGCATATTAGACACGGGACTTTCCCTTGTTCCATTTGCGATTGGAACGCTAATATTTGGACCGATTACTGGCTCCATAATTACAAGAATAGGCGTCAAGCAAATGTCTGTAATTGGCCCGTTGGTTGCGGCTGCCGGGTTCTTTCTGGAAGCAACTCAGCCTTCGTTCATTATGACACTTGTTTATGGATTCATCATAGGATCAGGTTTGTCGATGATGAACGCCTCTGTGATAAATATACTAGTACTCTCAGTTGAGCCAAGAGATATGGGATTAGCCACATCCATGAACGGCACTTTCAGGAACCTTGGGAGCAGTGTGGGCGCATCCTTGGCTGGTGCCATACTTGCGACCTACTCCATTGCAGCTATTCATGGATCGCCTTATGATATTCCAATACCAACGCATTTCGGATATGAATTCTCTTTCCTGCTTGCTTTTGGTGCGTTCGTCGTGTCTGCTGTGATTGTTGCATTCGCCCATGAAGTTATATTTTTCAAAGGAAGCACTGTGGGCAGCAAGAAATCCGAACTCCCGGAGAAGCAGACGGAGGTCGTCTGACCCGGTCTCCGTATGTGTAATTTATGACTCTGGCTTACGATAATCATTGTACCATCAATTTTAATAATTATCAATGAATTATATCCAAGGTAAATGAGTTGACACTTTCGGAAGTAGTTGCGACCACGTTGGAGCTGATCAATAACAGGAAAGTCTCAGATGGTGGGAAAAACATTACTTATGATCTCAGAAGTCTCAGGTTTTCCAGCAAGAGGATAGCTTCCCGAACATTATGCGAAGCCATCTGGAAGCTGGACATATCAAAGTGGATGAATGATGTTGATGATCCTTCGAGCATAAATCCGGATACGAACCTGAACCTCATTGTTTCTAAGGATCAGCTTCCAGGTATGCGGAGGGCAATCAGCAAGATGATGGAGGATCTTGGACGGACAAAAACAGACAGCTACATAAAATCCTTCATGAAAGACGTGAATTCATCAGACAGTGGACTGCGTGCAATTCTGCTCGTTGGGCTTGTCAATGGAGTTCTCATCAAGAATAGCGGGATCAAGAAACTTGAGTCAACACACCTGAATGAGTTGCTTGAGAAGCTTCAGGATCATATAAAGATCGTAGAGAACTGATTTTTAAATGATGATAATTTGTCAGGGTATCGATATGCAATATTTGAGTTTGCCAAGATATTTATAGCTTCTTGAATTGCCGACCTACAGTTACGGGAATAGCCTGAAGGAAGATCAAGAATGCCAACATTAACTACATATTCACTTATGCGAAATGGATGGAAGTCGCTCAAAGAATCTGAGATATACCCATTACAGAAGGAGAGAATGATTTCATGGAGACGCGGACCATCTACTCACCGGGTAGAGTACCCTACCAGGCTTGACAGGGCAAGGGCCCTTGGATACAAGGCAAAGGAAGGTTACATAGTAGTCAGGTCAAGGGTCAGGAGAGGCGGAAGAAACAGGCCCAAGATCATGGGAGGCAGAAGACCCAAGAGGATGGCCTACAGTAAGCTTACCGTTAAGAAAAGCATACAGTGGATGGCAGAGGAAAGAGCAGCGGATAAGTATCCAAACATGGAAGTGCTGAACTCTTATTATGTCGGCGAAGACGGTCTTTACAAATATTACGAAATCATAATGGTTGACAAAGCTGCTCCAGAAGTATACGGGAAGAAACAGATTTCTTGGATATCCGAACCACAGAATACCGGAAGGGTCTACAGGGGATTGACGTCCGCCGGATTCAAGGGCAGAGGATTGAGAACCGGCAGGACTGGAAGCAACAAGAGCAGACCTTCCATAAGGTCTAATGGAAGATTGAGGAGATAATCTACTCTTCTTTTTTGTCTGGATAGACAAATGGAAAGCCTCAGACCTTTGCTCCTGACAGGAAAAAAGATTTCCCTGGGCATTCTTCTAGAAGCCGATGTTCCTTTTTTATTCAGGGTAATTAATGATCCAGATGTTCACCGGTATCTCTCGAACCCGGGTCGGATGATGTACGAGCATGAAGAGTTGGAGTGGGTCAGGACCCTTGGCCAGAAGGAACAGGACAGCAGGCACTTCGCAATCATCGAGAATAGCACTGGAAATATCGCCGGTGTCGTAGGAGTAAGAGAAATAAACTTTTCAAACGGGTCCGGAATCCTAGGTTACTTTCTTGCCAAGGAATACTGGGGAAACGGGTATTCAACAGAGGCTGTTGGACTTGCGTCGAAGTTTTGCTTTGAAACTCTTAACTTAAGGAAGCTTATTTCTGCGGTTTTCGAGCCCAATGTCGCTTCCATGAGGGTGCTGATCAAGAACGGCTTCAAAGAGTGCGGTCGATACCACAGGCATTCCTTTGTGAGGGGCCATGGCTTTGTTGATGATGTCCTGTTTGAGAGGTTCAACGAAAAACATACATCGTGAGACAAGACAGCAAAGATAAATTAGGGTTTATTGCTTTGCGGAGATTAGCCTGTGTCTGCAATACAGGAAAGCCGCGGTGGCCCAGTGGTACGGCGCCAGACTTGAGATCTGGTTCCCTTGTGGATCGGGAGTTCGAATCTCTCCCGCGGCGT
>JAKACH010000042.1 GCA_021821635.1 Thermoplasmata archaeon
ACTGAATTTTGACATTCCCGAAACAATGGATAAAAGATTAGTACTGCTGATTATTAAAAGATAAATGTTGAGTGTAACTTTATCTAAGAGAATAAACGCTGATGAGTTAATTAGCATATTCAGTAGAAATGTGCAGGCTTTAGTGTATTCAAAGACACATGTATCTGGAAACGTGGAAGTCTTGAATTTGGCTGGCACAGCCTTCTTTCTCAGAACAACAGATACAATAGGTTTTGTCCTCTTCTCTTTCTATAACGGTGCTGAACAGAAGATTGATTTTGGAAGAATAGGTGGCGGATCTGGCCTGTTAAATATCAGATGGGGAGCAGGAAACAAGGTGGAGGAAAAAATACTTCGGGAAATAAGGCAAGCAGCGGAAAATATAGGTGCAATGGTCTCTTGATTTTGTAATCTTCAAAAGTTTTGAATGAAGCCACTGGAGGGTTTCGATCCCCCGACCTGCTGATTACAAATCAGCTGCTCTACCAGCTGAGCTACAGTGGCAACCCATTTCGATTCGTAAAGCGAGTCAGTAATAGTTTGATAAGTTTAATCTTTCCCTAATTTCAGCTTATATCTTAAAATCATATTATGAATCATGACAGCATTATATGGGACAGACTTCAAGGCAAGATCAGAAAGATATGTAAAGAAGACCTTAATTCCTTCGATTTTAATGGGTATAACTATTTCTGCATTATCTGCTCTACTCTATCTTCTCCGAAATGAACTTGTTATAATAAGTGAAAGCAAATTCCTGATATTTGCTTCATTCGGATCAACTGCTTTCATAATGTTCCTTATGCCATCATCTCCTTCAGCTGGGATTGTTAGATTTGTTAAAAGCTATACGATTGCGGCTGTAATAGGTTTGTTTGGTTTCTATGCCTATCCCGTGCTTGGAACCTTTTTCGACCTAGGGATTGTAGAAACACTTATTGCTCTGGCTCTTGTATCTGCTAGGGCAATGCATCCTCCAGCTGCAGCCATAGGCATCGTATTCGCAGTTGGGCGAGTCGGTCTCTACGGAGTTGCAGTAATAGCTCTAGGCATACTGACGATTGTGGTTCTCAGGATCATACTTGACAAAATAGTCCTGGTAACAGAAGAGGAACTTTCAAAGAATCATAAAAAGGCTGCTTGAGATGAAGTATGTATCATTCCTCTTACGAGCTAAGTACCGAACGACACATCACACAGCCGGGATGATTAAAGCAAATCCTTATTCTGCTTCCTGAACAAGTCCATAGCTTCCTTAATCTCCTCTACGGTTGCACCGCTCTCAAGTGTGCTGATGTCTCCCGGAACCTGGTTCAGGTAGATTGCTTTGAGAACACGTCTCATTATCTTGCCACTTCTCGTCTTTGGCAGGTTGTTAACCACATGAATCTCATCCGGTACAGTTATGGGACCGAGTGACTCCCTTATGATCTTTTTTGTCTGTGTGACGAAATCCGGGGTCCTGTGATGGCCCTCCCTCAAGACAACGAAAGCGACTATGGCATCCCCCTTGACAGCATCGGGCTTTCCAAAAACCGCCGCTTCAGCTATTCCATCAACTGAAACAAGTGCATCCTCTATCTCAATTGTACCTAGTCTGTGACCTGAGACCTTAAGGACTTCATCCGCCCTGCCCAGCAGCCAGAAATAACCCTCCTCATCCTGTATTGCGTAGTCCCCCGAATAGTAATATCCAGGAAATCTTGAAAAATAAACATCCATGTATCTGGAAGGATCATTGTTTATTGTCAGCATCATGCCTGGCCATGTTCCTTTGACGCACAGAAATCCCTTTTCTCCGTTTCTTGTGGGCGAACCCTCCTCGCTTAGTACATAGGGTTCCACTGATGGCATGGGAAACGTTGCTGAACCTGGCTTAAGATTCGGGAGACCAAGGTTTACGCTGGGAGATATTATGAAACCACCAGTTTCGGTCTGCCAGTAGGTATCTATTACCGGGCATCTTCCCTTTCCTATCACTTTATAGAACCACTCCCACGCGGCAGGGTTAATTGGCTCTCCTACCGTGCCAAGTACTTTCAGGGAGGAAAGATCGCATGCATCTGGATAGTGGTTACCATGCCTCATGAGGGACCGTATGGCAGTTGGTGAAGTGTAAAGCTGATTCACTCCATATCGTTCCACAATCTGCCACATCCTAGAAGGATCTGGATAGAGTATGGACCCTTCATACAGGATTGATGTCAGCCCGAGCAGCAGTGGCGCAAAAACAATGTAACTATGTCCGGTGACCCAGCCAATATCCGCCGCGCACCACCACCTGTCGTCCTCACCCGGGTCAAATGCCCACTTGAGTGTGTTTGCGACCCAGACAGAATATCCTCCGCTTCCATGAACGATTCCTTTCGGTTTCCCGGTTGTTCCGGATGTATAAAGTATGTAAAGCGGATCTGAAGAGTCCATGACCTCCGGCGGCACTGGCAAAAAATCATCCTTGACGATCTTGTCCCACCAGAAATCCCTTCCCTCCTTCATATCTATGTCATGACCAGTTCGTTTGTAGACGATCACAGTTTCAATGTCGGAAGCCTTGTCTAGGGCTTCGTCTGCAATTTTCTTGAGATCAACAATCTTTCCGTTCCTGAATCCCCCGTCTGCGGTAATCAGCAGCTTCGAGTTTGAGTCTCTAATTCTTTCGGCCAGCGCATCGGATCCAAAGCCAGAAAAGACGAGAGTGAAAACTACGCCGATGCGAGCGGCGGCCAGCATAGCAACCACAGTCTCGATAATCATCGGCATGTAAATCGTTATGCAATCACCCTTACCCAAGCCCGAATCAAGCAGTGTTCTGGCAAATGCATTGACTCTCCTGTAAAGACCCTGGTAAGTGACTATCTTTTCCTCGCCGTTTTCTCCAATCCATATGAATGCGGCCTTGTTTCTCCTGTTATTCTTAAGATGCCTGTCTACACAATTATATGATACGTTCAGCTTGCCGTCCTTGAACCATTTGTAGAAGGGTTTTTTACTATCATCAAGAACCTTCGTCCATGTAGAATACCAGTCAATTATTCTTGCATGCTCTGACCAGAATGCATCACGGTTCTGCAGTGAGTTTTCCTGCACTGAAAGGTACTTCCCGACGTTATGGTTAAAAACGCCTGACGATATTATAGAATTTCCATTATCGGACTGTTCCATTTTTCAGGATTGGATGATACATATATTAATGTGACTACACCAGAAAACCAAGGAACATGCCAATAAGCGGTGACACTATCCAGGTTATCACAACCACCAGGAAAGGTTTTACAAATAGAGCCTTGTATTTATAGGATAACCCGGCGCCAAATACTCCAGATGTCAGGGTTTGCGTATTAGACAGAGGGAAAGAGAACAGGGTGGCCCCCTCAACCATGAAGGATGAAACAATCAATGAAATAAGTGCATTGAAATATCTCATGGAATACATCTCCTCTCCAACCCTCTTTAAAACGCCTGCGCTGAGAAAAGTGGAACCAACCACAATGCCAGCAAGAACAGATAATATTGACGCCAAAGAGAAGCCGGCGAACCCGCCAAGCAACCCGATTGTGTTGGCTCCAAGCGTGTATGCAGTAAATGCCGAAGTCAGAAGGAGAAGAACCTTCAGTGTGCTGGCCATATTCCATGTCTTGTTCAGCTGGAATCTCCCGAAATACAGGTTTCCCAGGTACGAAAGGACTATCGCGGCTATTGGGGAGATGATCCATATTCCAAGAAGAAGTTCCAAGTAGCCTGTGTTTATGCCGCTTCCTATTCGAAGCGATATTCCCACTGCTGTTCCAACGAGCGCCATGGAAAGCGAAAGCGGTGACTTGAGGATCTGCGCAACTAAAAAGATAACTATCACTATTGAAAAAAGTATAGTTACGAGATAGGTTGAGTGGGGGAGAAGAGTCAGCGCAACAGAATTCATGTACCGTCCCTGCAACAGGAATCCTGCAGAAAATCCTGCAGCACCAATCAGAATGCCGCCTGCTCTGCTTATAATCCTTGAACCAACAAGAGTACCAACGGCTGCTGATAGATTGTTGCCGGAAACAAACATTGCGAGCAGGAATTCCAGTCCTATAGAAAGGTAAAAGTAAAGATCCATTCAGCGATTCACTGAGTTAGATATTGTCATAACGAGGTCAGATGCATCCTCGCAGTCATCCAGCAAGTCATCGATCCTGTGCACCGTGTTCATAATGTGCGTGAAAACCAGGTAGTGCAGCGTCTTGGCCTCAACGTATACCCGGTCTATTAGATCATCCTTGATATCATCCACTACCTCTTCCAGTGATTCTATGGATTTTCTCTCAGATTTAAGCTGTTCAAGATCGTTGGCGTCCAGCATGTTCTGGAGACTTGAGAGCGCTTTTTTATTGTAGTCCAGCATCTTTGAGAACCTTGTGTAGGCCTCATCCTTCACATAGCCAGCGAAATCCGGGTTGACATGAAGAAAATGAGACATCCTGAAGATCTCTCTCGAAATATAGAGTGTTTTGTCGAGTATGTCGTCGCATGTTTCGACGAGGTTAAGCAGGTGCCCCAGCAATGTAGAATTTATTGCTCCCTGGGTAATATCTGACTTAAGAGACATTGTCAGTGCGTCGCCCTGTTTCTCAATTCCCCTGATCTTTGAAACGGATCCTTCCTGCTCGGTTGAAGATTGCAGCAACTGGCTGGAGAGTATAGCAGTTGCCTTTTGGCCCAGTTCGGTGTAAACTTTCAGGTCCTGAAGTGCCTGTCTTTCGCCCAATACAAGTAGGCGCCTCAGAAATCCTTTGCTGGGCATGCCGCAGGATTGTAACTCCCTATTTATCATTTTTTCCATCTTTTAACACTGTGAGCGGGAAATCCCACACCATTTATGGGTGGGATGAAAGCGAACCAGAAAATATTATATATAATAATGTATCTAATATTATACCATGCCTAAAGGATACACTGCTTCTGAAACATCGGTCCACTTCATGAACTACCATTTTGTGTGGTGTCCGAGTACAGGAGGAAGGTGGTTGTTGGGGAGGTTGAAGGAAGATTGAGACAGCTAATACAAGCCATGGTGGAGAGTAATGGCTGGGAGATTATAGCATTGGAAACAATGCCCGATCATGTTCACCTTTTTATAAAGGCAACACCAAAGAGTGCCCCCAACAGTATAATCGCAAAGATAAAGGGCACAACCTCAAGGGTTCTAAGAAATGAGTTTCCAGAGCTGAAGACAAAGTTGCCAACATTGTGGACGAGAAGTTACTTCGTTTCAACGCATGGGCATGTGTCGTCGGAGACCATAAAGAGATATGTGGAAGAACAAAAGAGGACACAATGAAAGCATACAAGTTCAGGTTGTACCCATCTGCAGAACAGGAAGAAAAGATAAGCGAACAGTTGGAACTCTGCAGGGAACTGTACAACTCATTCCTGCTGGAGAGGAGATACGCTTACAAGGGATCGAAGAAATCCCTAACATACAACCACCAGCAGAACGAGATACCTGAACTGAAGAATACTTTTGATGAATACAAGAATATTTATTCCCAGGTATTGCAGGATGTTGCCAGAAGAGCTGATCTGGCATACCAGAACTTCTTCCGGAGGATGAAGGAGAATAAACATGGAATCAAACAGAAGACGGGTTTTCCGAGACTGAAAGGTAAGGGAAGATATAGGTCGCTGACATACCCTCGGTCCGGTTTCACTCTCATGGAGAACGGACATCTGAGGCTTTCAAAGATCGGGACAATCAGAATGTTCATGCACCGTGAGATTGAAGGTGAGATCAAAACACTCAACATCTCTTGTGAAGGTGCAGGGAAGTGGTACGCTTCATTCTCGGTGAAACAGGAGACTGTTCCCATTGAGAACAATATAACAGGCAACAGCATTGGCATTGATGCTGGCCTGTTGCATCTTCTCACCATGAGTGACGGTACTGTGGTTGATCCTCCAAAATTTTTGAAGAAGGGAGAGAAAAGGATCAAAAAAGCACAGAGAAACCTTTCACGCAAGAAGAAGGGATCAAACAACCAAAAGAAGGCAAAGATCAATCTATCAAAACAACATCAAAAAGTGAAAAACCAGAGAGAGGATTTTGCACATAAGGTGTCAGATCAGCTTGTGAAAAACAATGATCTGATCGTTTTCGAGGATTTGAACATAACAGGAATGATGAAGGATCATCATTTAGCAAAGAGTATATCTGATGCTTCATGGAATAAACTGGTACAATACACTACATACAAGGCTGAGAGTGCCGGTAAGGAAGTGGTACTTGTGAATCCACGAAACACATCAAGAGAATGCTCGAATTGTGGATACATGAAGCAGGAACTGAATCTCTCAACGAGAGTATTCAGGTGCAATCACTGTGGCCATGAGATCGACAGGGATCTCAACGCAGCAATAAATATCCACAATCAAGGAATAAAGAAATTAGGGAGGGGCACTCCCGAAGTTACGCCTGTGGAGATCAGAGCACTACCCGCAAGGGCAACTCAGATCGCAGAAGCAGGAAGCCCAAGGCTTTAGTCGTGGGAGGATGTCACGCGGTTTCAATAGATAGAAGATTCAGATCACATGGCTATCATCACTGTAAAGTCAGCTTAAAACTAGATATCATTCCTATACCTTACTATAAAGATGAAGGTTCTGATTTCCGTTGACGCCGAAGGTCTACAGGGAATAACATTCGGCACGCAGGTATTGCCTGGACTTGGATTGTACCAGGAAGGAAGGGATGCAATGACTGATTCTATCAACGCTGTTGCCGAGGGTGCCCTTAAAGGAGGCGCTAAATCGGTTACTGTGGTGGATTCCCATGACGGCAATCGAAACATACCTGCTTCCAGGATAATACGTGAAGCGAGGCTTATCTCAGGATGGCCGAAGGAACTCAGCATGGTTGAGGGAGCAAGAGATGCAGACATCCTTTTCATGGTAGGGTATCACAGTCGAGCAGGCACTTTGAACGGTGTCCTTGATCACACCTATTCTACGAACGTGCACAGGTTATGGATAAATGGAAAGGAAACTGGCGAAATTGGCTTGAGTGCCGCCGTGGCCGGTAAACTTGGTGTCAGGGTAGGATTGGTGGCAGGAGACGCGGCTGCCGTGAACGAGGCGCGCGAAATCTTCAAAGATTGCGAATTTGCGGTACTCAAGAATGGCCTATCAAGATATTCTGCCAATTCATTATCGTCGGAAAAGGCACTGGATCTGCTTGAGTCTTCTGCGGAAAGGGCTGTCAAGCACAATGGAACCCTTTACAAAGTCAAGGAACCGGTAAAAGTTTCTGTGGAATTCCAGAATTCAGGCATGGCCGACAATTGCATGCTTCTTCCTGATGCTGTAAGGAAGGATGCGTATACAGTCGAAATTGAAGGCAGCGACATGATCAATGCCTACAAGCTTTTCAGGGTCCTCGTATCACTTTCCTCTTTCTATCACGGAGACTACTGATTCCATGTATCCTTTGCTTTGATATATTTTCAACCCAGGGCGAGTGATGATTTTTAGATTATATTGAACATTTAATGCTTGTTTGGAAGGTAATAGAGGACAGGTTCAGGCAATGTCAAAAAGAAGAAAGTGAAATATCCAACCAATACATGCATCATTGAAATTGTCTTCAATACTATTCTTTGTTACTGTGTTCGTAGCGGTCTTTTCAGTGTTGAATCCGATAGGTGCAATACCTACGCTCATGGCACTTACTGAAAACTATACACCAGCAGAAAGAAAGAGGGTCATAAAAAGAAGCATCACGATTGCAGGTGGAGTAGTCATCGCCTTCATGTTTATCGGAATTTACATATTCAGTGTGCTTGGAATAAACCTCTCCGATTTTGAGGTCGCCGGCGGCATACTTCTATTCAAGGTAGCATTCGATATGCTTCAGGGAAAGACATCTAACACGAAAATGACTTCGGCGGAGGAGCAGGATACTATTTCAAGGGAAGCTGTCGGGGTTGTTCCGCTGGGAATGCCGCTGCTGGCGGGGCCAGGTACAATAACAACCACAATGATCTACTTTAACCTAACGTCAAACAGCTTGGGCGATAAGATGTTTGTTCTTCTTGCGGTTATTCTGACTTTAATTGCCGCATTTGTAATACTCAGATTCTCCACAATTCTTTTCAAGCGCCTCGGAAAAACCGGATCTCTGGTTATATCCAGAATAATGGGTCTTCTTCTTGCAGCAATTGGAATAGGTTTCATAAGTCATGGAATATTTGGAATATACCAGCAGCTAGTATAAACCGAAAATTGATCTGTACTGCTTAACGGTCAGCTGCCCCTGTGCTGTTTTACCTGAACCTGACGCGTAGACGAAGTCGGAGATGAAATATGCTGCAACTACACGCATAAAACCGCTTTTTCCATTAGGCGAAAAGCATAGTGGTCGATCTATCCCATCATACTCATTAGCTATCATTGCTATGTCAAAAAGAAGCTCTTGCCTGTTCTGATATGAAATGCCTAGCTTTACAACATCTGGTCTGCTGGATAGAAGTCTTTCCAGAAGCTGCTGTGACATGGATGCATGATCGCCATGAAAGGAGGAGAACCTGCGACTTTTTCCTGACTTGATTCCAGGAAGGCGCATGTCAACATCTATTACAGGCGCGTTGCTGTCTGTGGCGATTCCATAATACCTCTCGGCCTCTTCGGCGTTCTCTGTCCTGTAGGTGAAAATATAAGTTAGCTGCATTGAACCGAGCGTTGATAGGAGTTTTTCAAGATCCCTCTCGGACCTTGAAGGAATCATGTCATAACGGATCTCAACCAGATCCGCTTCTTCCTTCTTTTTCTGGAGGGCCTTCAGCAATGATTCAGATGTTTTTGCCTTGTAAGATCCTATAATTGCGGGTCTCCCGCATTCCACCAGTACATCCCCTATCCTGATGGACGTCCAGTTCTTATTCATGCAAGATTATGGCGGAACTGGATAATAATTTATATTCACTTCATCCCTTACGATTATGTGACAATGTTCAAGATGACAATGGTTTCTGCTCCATCGAGGGTCCTTGATGCGGATCTCGATAGGACAATCGCGTATTTTCTGTCAGATATAGGATATATCCCTCGCCTAAAACCGGATACGGATTATAGCCAGATATCCCAGTCAACGTATTTCAGGCTTTTCAAGGAATGCTTCCTAATGAATTCAGACAGGTTCTGGACCGGCGATGAGCTGATGTCTTATCTCAAGACAAGCAGGACCACTCTTTACCGGCACCTGAACAAGCTAAAGGCAATGGATCTGCTGGAAGAGTCACAGGACGGCAAGACGAAAAGGTACCGGCTTAGATCAGGCGATCTCCTCAGGGCTTGGAGCTGGGTGGAAGTAAACATGAAAATGGCCATGGATAATTACAGGAAGACTGTTGAGCACATTTCCAGATTGATCCAGAAAAACTGATCACTTTATCCTGAAACCCACGAGAGGAACATTGCAAAAAATTTATAGATAGTAGAGCATCATTTGGCGTTCCAGTTTGAGTGAAATTTCAAAGATTCTGAGAGGGTTGGGAATACGAATGGACATGATTGAGATCAAGAAAGGTGGAAAATACAGGGTACTATCGGCCAGTGGAGATGACAATCCAATTATAACAGAAGGAGAGTTTGTTGGATATACGGTTCTTGGTGAAGAAGGAGCAATAGTCTTCAGGGTGAAGGAGAAAGAGAAAACCTTCCTGCGCATGATTCCTGTCGGCGGCGTTTTTTCAATAGAATTCGACAACGAGGATCTCCTTAAAGTCAAGGAAAAACCCGACGAACACGATAAAACAAACTACATCAACTAGGTCAGCAGATCTTTTCGTGAATCGGTCCGCGCTGAGTCAGTGTGCTTCTGTACAGTGTCGGTCGTTCGAGAAAAAGTTGTTCACCAAGTTCACCAACTGAACCCAACCATCTTTCAATGTTCATGGGCTTTCTTGCCCGCGCAATGGTGATGTGGGGAATGAACTTCCTATCGTCATGAAAATGCAGGGATTTACAGATCCTGTCATGATATTCTGGAAGATGCTCATTCTCGGCTACAAGTGCAACTACTCTTGCATTCTTGTTAGATGGCAGTCCTATAATCCTCGCGGGCTTCACGACCAGATCGTCGAAGCCGCTTTTTTCCAAAATTTCGCAGATCTGGTGAGCGCGTTGATCGAGTATATCTCCCAGAAAGACCAGGGTAAGGTGCATGTTATCGGTGTCCGTGAATCGAAAATTTCCTGGATCGAGTTTTTCCTGCACCATAGCAATCCGGTCAGGTTCAGCCACGTGCATTCCAATGAAGCACCTCATCTCATTCATGATATATTCAATTTATATAACCAGAACCGATTTCAGTATAATGTCTAACGTTCCTGAAAACCTGAAATATACAAAGACCCATGAATGGGTCTCCATGAATGGAAACATTGCCACCGTAGGTATCACGGACTATGCACAGCACCAGTTAACCGATATAGTGTTTGTGGATTTCCCAAAGATTGGAGAAGCCAAGAAGAAGGGAGCCGTGTTACTCACAGTTGAGTCTGTGAAGTCAGCTGAGGATGTATTTTCGCCGGTTGACGGGGAAGTTTCCGAGACGAACAAGATTCTTGTGGACTCACCTGAACTGCTGAACAAGGATTCATACAAAAACTGGATGGTAAGGATGAAGGTCTCTTCACCTGCAAATGACCTCCTTAGTCCTGCAGATTACAGGAAACACATCGGAGAGTAGATACGGATAGAAGGGATTCCTATTACTTCAGGGCGAAACAGAAGAATTTTAGGAGCAGGGCGGCGTTCAAGCTTGAACAGATCCAGAAAGATTATGGCATTATACACCGGGACGACGCGGTCTTAGAGATAGGTTCATCACCAGGCGGCTGGACTGAAGTTGTTGTAAGTATAACGCAGGGTCCAATTCTAGCCCTGGATTTGACGAAAATGGAAGAAATACCCGGTGTGCATTTTGTCAAAGCAAACGTAATGCGCCCAGAGACAGAGAGCGATATAAGGACATTTCTCACGAACTCTGGCAGGCAATATTTCAAGGTAATTATCTCAGATGCCATGTCCAGAACAACCGGGCATCACGATATTGATCATTCCGCATCATGCATGATAGGGGAAAGAGTGATGCAACTCTGCCAGGTTTTTCTAGCCGAGAACGGCAACGTTCTTTTGAAACAGTTCCAGGGCGACATGACGCAGGGATTCAAGAGAAAGTGGGAGAGATATTTTGATTCATCCAAAATTGTCAAGCCAAAAGCATCCCGGGAAACAAGCTCAGAAATTTATATTCTATTCAAGGGCTTCAGGAGACTGGTCAGCTGAAAAGTTTTCCTTCAAGTATGCAACGAAGCTCTTGTGGAATTCATAATCCAGGACAATAGCGATCCGTTTTTTCTCGTTATTCTCCTTTATATATGTGACAGCGTTCTTCTCAATCGACACCAGGCGCTGCTCATCCACTCTGGACAGTCCCCGGACCTTGTTGATAAGTAGGTTCCACTCCTCCACAAAGCCCTCAGCAGTTTCTGACTTGAATGAATGCCTCATTATGAGCCTTTTCCTTACGGAGTGGCGGACAAGGTCAAAGGCATGCACGTTTTCCGTATACGTCTTCGAATATTCCTCCTCTTCCATGTCTATCCCATGCACGTCCACGGAAAAATGCCTTGCATACTTTATCGGCTCCATATATATTGGAGGCGGAACCATGACTTCCCCATACTCTGAAAGCACTGTCCCATAGATCAGTTCATAATCAGAAAGCGTTATCTCGTAAGGCTCTTCCATGAATTTATCCAGAGCTTCTATCGACTCTTCTGGGATTGAGACCAGGATCAGGTCCGGCCGAAAAGACTGAAGCTCATCCTGTAGCCTGTTTCCCTCGCTTACAAGACCCTTTACTCCACCAAATACAAGAATTTCGGATCCATTTTGCATACGAATTTCATCAATCATCTATTATCCGCTTTCTTTCGTAATAGATTAACAAGGCTCTCCTTGTCGCCTGCATTCACTATATCATCCTTTCTTAT
>JAKACH010000043.1 GCA_021821635.1 Thermoplasmata archaeon
CAGTCCGCCAAGGTGCCAAACTTATGGCAAATGACCGCGAGGGATTTCTGATCGTTCACAAGGGAGACGGTAAAAGCGGCATTGTAACCGAATGGGACATCGTCAACAAGGTAGTTGCTCAGGACAGAGATCCGGATAGTGTAAAACTGGAGGAGATTGCTAGCCCTGACATTATTAGTGTGGACCTCAACACACCCACGGAAAAAGTGGCAGAGAAAATGAACGGCAGCAACATCAGAAGGCTCGCCGTAGTCGATGGCGGGAAGATTGTGGGCATAGTCACATCCAAGGATATATTGAGGATTTTCAACGACTACATGGACAACCTGACAGAAGTAGTCTCAAAGTTCGGGAAGGCCTAAACCCAGCATATCCATAAGGATCAGAAGCAAATCTCTCGTATCTCCAATGCAGTATTTTACAAATTTATCACGATCATTCTTCCAGAGATAATCTATCGCTTCAGCCTTTGACATACCATCTAAATGCACGAGGTTCTTGACCCTCATAAGTGGCAGATGTTCATATTTTTCATGCGTCACCACTTCGTCTAATTTTCTTATATAATTATCGCCATCGTATTTTCCAAGATCATCTGAAATGACATACATCATATCAAGACAGTATGCAGTTCCCAGAACCCTCTCTATGTTCCTGAGTCTCTGAGAATATGACATCCTCTTTATCTTCATCTGTATAAGCGGTATATCATATCCAGTGTGGTTGTATCCAATTATGATATCAGGAGACAATTCCCCCAGCTTCTCGTTCAGCAGCGAAAGTATGTTGTATTCTGAATCCTCACTGTCCCCTTCTGAGATATAGACCTTTGATATTATTTCCTGATCAATCCATGAGATTGAGATTGCTATGATCCTCTCACCAGAGAGAAATTTGGTTCCCGGGGGCATAAGTGTTTCCAGATCAATTGAGGCTATCCTGGCATCTTTTCTGTGGGATAATATGCTTCTGGCATTTTCGAGATAATCCATTCCATCGGAAAATGCATCGGCATAAATAAGGTCGTCTCTTTGTATTTTAGAGAGCGCATTCTACTTTTCTTTCATGTGATGAGTTATTCTAATCATATTATCAGTTAATCTTATTTTTGATATCGCAATTGAGATAAATGGCATCTGATGGAAAGGTTGAGGCATATGGTTCCGGAATATCTATTGATCTTAAGGGAAAGGTCGCACTGGTCACCGGATCGAGTTCCGGGCTTGGAATGGAAATGGCTAAGTATTTGGCTAAAGCCGGAGCAACAGTTGCAATCCATTACCACTCTGAAAAGCAGCAGGCCAATAATCTCGCAGCCGAAATAAACAGCAGCGGTGGAAAAGCAGCGGTATTCGGAGGGGATGTCTCCAATGCTCAGCAGGTTGAGTCAATATTTGCCAGCATTGACGCTCAGCTCGGGCCACTGGACATACTTGTTAACAATGCAGGTATAGACGGCAAGAGGGAACTTTGCGGTGACGATAATCCTGAAGATTGGTTGCGTGTCATATCTATCAATCTTATTGGACCGTACTATTGCTCACGGGAAGCTGTAAAGAGGATGAAGAAAAAGGGAAGTGGTGTGATTGTAAATATCACCTCAGTGCATGAATTCCTCCCCTGGTCCGGGTACACGGCATATTGCAGTGCCAAGGCGGGTCTCTCGATGTTCACCAAAACACTTGCGCAGGAGGTTTCCGACTTTGGCATAAGAGTTGTTGCCCTCGCTCCAGGTGCAATTAAGACTCCAATAAACAAGGATGTGTGGGGAAATCCAGATACCTACAAAGATCTTCTGACAAAAATTGCGATGCCAAGAATGGGCGAAACTTCAGATGTGGCAAAAGCTGTTACCTTCCTGGCGAGCGATCTCGCTTCGTATATTACGGGAACTACGCTTGTGGTGGATGGAGGCATGCTTCTGTATCCAGCATTTAAACATGGGGGATAAGAGCAATACCCCTGTGAATATATTAGTCTATTCAATGATAAATGAGAAAAAAATAGAATTTCAACAATCCAAGGTTGAACTCTATGCAGATTTTAGTATTATAAGATCACTCAAGCTTTATTTTGTTGACAAAGCTGCATACTTTCAGGACAGATGTCTTCTTTACCTGCTTCGACACTGTTAATTCTTCAACATTGTGAATCCCTATTACTATTGATGAGAATTCCTCGTCTGTTATGTCGCTTATTGTAAGGTGCTTTATATGGTTGAATGAGACCTTCCTTTTCAGTTCCTTCAATTCAGATCCAGTTATTTCCAGTTCAGTGATATTATCAATGCTCTGCACGCTGACCTGTTTAGCACCCTCGACAAAATGCTGCGAGAACTCCTTCGCTCCCGATGCGGTTAGAAGAAGAGCCTTGTAGGCGTCATTAGTGAGTTCACCAACAGATCTTCCTGTTTCCTTTGCCAGGTTGAGAACGCGCTGGTAAAGGCTCTTCTGAACGCCCTTAACTGAAACATTCTTCTCTTCTGGCTCAGGCTCTGTCTTAGATTTTTCATCTCCCTGATCTATGACATCTTCCTGCTCTTCATCGTCCTTAATCTTCTTTGATTCAGTGTCTTTGTTTTCTTTTGCCATAAGTATGTATGGTAATCAAGAATATAAGATTTCCGGATTTCTGGTTTACTATATCTAATCACCTTACATTTCCAGACAGGCGGCTGATGATTAAACGCTTCTCTATGGAATCAGGAATATACAGGTTAAATAGTATATGATAATCCTAAATGCATGAGATATGCCACAAGAGAGTACAATGGAAAGAATATAGAGCTACAGAAGGTATCGGATCTTATTGAGCAGTTTTTCAAAGAAGAAGGTTTCATTGTGCAGGCAGCGAAAGGGCCAAGGGGCTATGTTGTACAGGCAAGGAAAGGAGGCTTTTTCCGTACCTTACTTGCCATGAACAGGGCATTTACTGCCGTAATAGAAGGGGACAAGGATAACTTCACTGTCAAACTTGGTGTCGCAGAATGGCTTGCGGATCTTGGAATGGCAGCGTTAGAGAGCCTGTTTTTATCACCCATTATCGCGTTTGTTGAAGTTCCGGAGGCTTTGTGGTCATTCGAAATAGAGCACCAGTTATGGCACTTCCTTGAAAACCAGATCCAGCTTGGTATCCAGTAATCACCATTTCATTCCAGTAAGGCGCTCAAATATATTTCTATACAGTTCTTCGGTGGCAATCCTTACATTATCCGGAAGAGGAGGAATATCTGGTTCACTTGTTCCCCTGGATCTTGCCTCATACAGCGCCTTGTGATAACCGGTGGATCTGTAATACTGCCTGACAGATTCCTTGCTCAGTTCCAGAATTTCTCCTTTCTGGAGTGCGCTTTGTTCCCAGAACCTGTCCTCGTCTGCCGTTCCGAAAGTGTCAACTATTACAGGCTGACGGCCTGGTCCCATAGCAAACTCCTTCTTCCCGTCTGCATGCACCAGCCCACGTTTTCCTACTTCCCTCTGCATCATCCGGTCGATCGAAAGGATTTCGTCCCTGATTTCATGCAATTCTTCTTTTCTAATCCCGCCTATTTCGCAGGCTTCTTCTATTGTCAACGGACGGTCGAACTTTTCGAACTTTGTGGTTACTTCAAAATACGGATCCAGAAGAGGTTCTCCATATTCAGGCATCTTCTTGAAACCCAGAGTTCTGTGATCAATTTCCCCTGACTTCAAACGATCCATCAGTGATCCGGCCGCATAATACCTCACTACGAATTCCAGTGGGATAAGAAAATTTATTTCAAACCTTGTGGCACCTGTTTCCAGTATTCTGAATTTCCGAACCATCATCTGATTCTTTTCCGGCATAGAAATGAAATGTGTCGGAAATCCCATTTCATTGACTTTCTGGAACCAGAAAGCGGATGTTCTGCAGAGAGATTCTCCCTTCCCTTTGATAAGAGTGGGTATGATCTTGTCAAAGACAGATATCTTGTCTGTGAACTTGAAAAGCAGGGAATCGCCAGCGTCATAGACCTCCTTGACCTTGCCTGTCCTTATTAGTTGCATGCTAGGGTCAGAATTCAAATTTTATTAACGTTTTGGTATACCTGTTTCCTGAAAGATGGAAGTAAACGACAGTGCCCTGCAATTTACAGACCAGTTGCTTAAGGATGACCAGAAGCTCAGAGATGCGAATCTTGAGGTGAACAGTTTAGCCGAGCAGATCAGGAATGGATATAGTATCAAGAATGCGCACATCAATTCACGATACCTGAAGGTAAGGGATTTCCTGTTCTCGATTGCGAAGTCGAGGATCAGGGTTGAGGATAAATTCTCTCTTTACAATAGCATATGGCTGGACGAGTATTCAGCATCTTATTCAACTCCTGAAATAATCGGCAGATACAGGGCAGGGCGCGTCAGTTCAAGGAATATAGTTGACTTTGGTGCAGGCGCCTGCATGCAGGCAATAATGTTCTCTGAAAATAATGATGTGACTGCGATAGAAGAGGATCCGCTGCGTGCAAATCTTGGCAGATTAAATGCAAAGGCGTATTCGTGCAAGGGTCTCAAGATAATAACAGGTGATGTCAACACATATATATCGAATACAGCAGATGCCAATATAACTGTATTTGCCGATCCGCTTAGGCTTTCCGGAAAAGGAGAAAAGACCTTTGAAACGCTGAAGCCTAATCCTCAGAGAATCGTCCAGGACCTCGGATCTAAAGTATCAGGGTATGTCATAGATCTTCCACCCCTCTTCCCGGAAAAGAACATATCACTCCCTGGAGAAAGAGAATATATATCACTTAATGGAAGAATCAACCGTTTTTCTCTGTATTCCGCTGATCTTTCTAAGACAGAGCGATCAGCCGTGATTTTGCCTGTCTCGAGAAGAATAGAAGGCACAAGAGACATGCTTGAATACGAGCATTCGGAAAAACCCCGGAGATTCCTGGTTGTTCCGGATCCGGCCCTGACATATGCAGAACTTGTAAATACAGTGTTTGATCCTTCAATCTACAGCGAGTTTACAAAGGACAACCGAAGATTGGTGCTGACAGCGGATAGGATTACTCAAGATACCGTATTAGGCGAAATATTCGAGGTCTTGGGTTCCTCGGCCGAAGGCGATACCAGGAGGGAACTGGAAAAACTGAAGCCGGGCAGGGTTATTCCAAGGTTCAGCATGAATCCGGATGACTATTATGAGTATGCCAGATCTCTAATAGATCCATTGTGGGTGGGGGAATCTATCTATCTATTCAGGAGCAACGATAGAGTTGTCCTGGCTAAAAAAATAAAAACAAGTTTAAACTAAGTTTTTATACGCATATAATATTATTGCCGATTTGAAATGTTTAAAATGTACTCTAAGGCAAATCTGCCCACCAGTTATGGTGACTTTGTAATATATACATTCATTAATGATGAGGGGAAGGATCATGCCGTACTGGTGCGCGGATCCGTTGAAGGCAAGGAAGGTGTTCCATTGAGGATTCATTCCGAATGCCTCACGGGTGATGTCTTCTCTTCCAAAAGATGCGATTGTCATGATCAGCTTGTTCAGTCACTAAGATATCTGGCAAATTCAGAATTTGGAATGCTGATATACCTGAGACAGGAAGGCCGGGGAATTGGGCTTCTTGACAAGATAAAGGCGTATAGTCTCCAGGAGCAGGGCCTCGATACAGTAGAGGCAAATCTGGCTCTCGGCCTCCCAGTGGACGGCAGGGACTACGGATATGTTGTCAACGTGCTCAAATACTTCAACATAAAGAGCGTCAAGCTGATGTCTAATAATCCGATAAAGTTTGAATATCTCAGAGACAAGGGGATCAACGTCATAGAAAGAATACCTGTGCTGTCTGAGCCTACTCTTCATGATGCGTTTTATCTGGAGACGAAAAAGATCAAACTCGGGCACCAGATCTAGAAGATATAATATTATACATTCAATCCCTTCCAGAAATATGCCCAGCATAAAGGCCATAGTAACCAATGCGCCGGATGGTGGTGTTTCTGTCAAGACAATTAATACCGATATTTCAAGCTACAAAGTTCTGATATCGCCAATCTACACCGGGGTTTGTGGGACAGATCGCGGTATTGTATCATCTTCCCTGAAATTTGCCTATAACCCGGAAGGTTCCGATTATCTAGTACTTGGACACGAGTCGATATGCGAAGTGGTTGACTCTAAGGTACCGGAATTCAAGGCAGGAGATCTCGTTGTTCCGGTTGTAAGGCGCCCCGGTGATTGCGTGAACTGCAAGATTGGGCGTCAGGACAATTGCAGTGACGGAAAGAAACATGAAGCAGGAATAACAGGAATGCATGGGTTCATGCAGGAAATCTTCACAGAAGACCCGGAGTTTCTGGTAAAGGTCGAGGACAAGACGCTAAAAGAAGTCGGAGTGCTTACTGAACCACTCAAGAATGTATTGAAAGCGTTTGAGGTTTTCGAGACGGTCTCCAAGAGGGCTGTTTTTCATGGCGAAGATTCCACAGTTCTGGACAAGAACGTTGTGGTTATAGGAACTGGATGCGAGGCCTTCCTCTATACCATGATGGCAAGAGAGCTTGGTTTTAGATCTATGATGATCAACAGGCATCCTCTTTCGCATAAAATAGAGAAGATATTTGATGATCTTGGCCTCAGGTTCGTCAACTATGCAGAGGATCCGGATGAACCGTTCTCATCTGGTATCGATCTGCTCATAGATACCAGCGGCGATCCCACGACAGTTTTCAATTTCCTGAGAAAAGTCAATTACAATGGCGTCGTCATTTTGTTCGGGACTAATGGAAGGGCGCCTGATGGGTCGTTCACCGGGGCTGACATCGATTACGTAGTGGAAAGAAACATAACAATTGCTGGAAGCGTGGATGCGGCCAAGAAACATTATCTACAAGCGATTGAATACCTGACCAAATGGCACTGCAGCTATGGAGAAAAATTGGAAAATGTTATAACCGCAAAATTCCCACCTGAGAACACGGCTATTTTTACGTCCAAGCAGAAGGATGAACTGAAATCAGTTATTGAATGGAAGTAATCAATTGTCTGCTGAAATCATAGATGGAAACAAGATTGCCGAAACGATGATGCAGGCACTAACCTCGGATTTCAGGGCTTACCAGGATAAGGCTGGCAAGGAGGCAAACCTTCTAATCCTTAGAATCGGAAATGACGAAGGAGCCAGAATATACTCTGAAGCAAAGGTCAAAAGAGCAAAGAAGCTTGGCGTTAGGAGTAACGTTATAGAGATACCAAGCGCGACCAGGGATGAGGTTTTGGAAAAGATCCAGGCTTTCTCGGCTGATCCCAATGTAACAGGAATAATGATAGAAAATCCTGTCCCGCCGCCTTTGGATTTCAGCGACCTGGTTGACCATATACCGTTTTACAAGGATGTGGACGGTACTTCATCGACGAATCAGGGAAGAATTGTGAACAGGAAAGAGTTTCTGACACCGGCTACACCCTCTGCAGTGGTCGAGATAATGAGCAGGTATAGCGAACTTAAAACAGGCATAGTTACGATAATTAACAGATCGCCTGTTGTTGGACGGCCACTCTCGCAGATGCTCTTGAACAGGGACTATACGATATCAGTATGCCATTCAAAGACTCCAGATATTGTGCAGTATACAAGAAGATCAGATGCGGTGATAGCCGCGATCGGGAAGGCAAACTTCTTCACGGATGAATTCCTGAATCCGGACTGCACTTTCATAGACGTAGGCATAAATTATGTCAATGGAAAAGTGGTTGGTGATGGTGACTTTGCAAGGCTTTCAAAGTGGATTAAGCGCATAACCCCTGTTCCAGGAGGAGTTGGCCCCATAACGGCCACAATGATATTCAGCAATCTTTTGAAGGCATTCAAGTACCAGGAAAAGTTGTTATAGATGCCCTGGTCTCTAGAGCCTTAATCCGGGCCTCCAGCCTCGGCTTTAAGTCAGGCCAGTCTTCTTTCGTCACAGAAAACATTGCCGTATCCCTGATGCTACCATCTCTCCTTATCTTCTGATTTCTGAGTATTCCCTCAAACCTTGCCCCAAGTTTTGTTATGGCAGCGATGGAGCGCTGGTTCGTTGTATCAGCCTTTATCTGTACCCTTATTGCTTGCCATTCCTCGAATGCGTTCTTCAGAAGCAGGTACTTGCATTCTGGATTAACCGCGGTTTCCCAGTATGCCTTCTCATACCAAGTATTACCTATCTCCAGGCCTTTATGCTCCCAGCGGATGTCCATATACCTTGTACTGCCAATCACCTGGTTTGTTGGCATATATATGACGATGAATGGGATCTCCAAGTGATTTTCCAGGTTTTCCATTGCAATCTCAAAATATTGGTCAAAGCCCCGATCCTCCTCAATGTTATGGCTGAACCATCTTGAATCGGTCTTCTTGGCGGATTTCCTAAGATCTTCAAGCCTGTTACGTGTCAGTGGCTCTAGTCTCACGGTTCGCCCGATTAATTGACTTTTCCCAACAAGATATGACAATGAGGGATCATTATGTGTCATTTGCCATCTTCAGATAATCGCTCCTCCGGTTATTTACCTTGATGATTAAATTAAAGATGCAAGAAGAGGTGACTAAACCTGTTCTGGGTATATGACGCGCTTAACATCAAGCAATCGTCTTAACAATTCCTCATTGGATGCTGCTGTCACATTTACATGCCCAACCTTTCTTCTGGGAAGTGCTTTTTTCCCGTAATTGTACAGAAGCGTGCCGGGAATTGAAAGGATTCTTCGTTCAAGTGCTTCGTCTATTTCCACTCCAAGTATGTTCATAATACCGCTATGGGTCAGGAGCCCTGGCTCGTTCATTGGAAGGTCGATTACGCACCGGATATGCTGCTCAAATTGTGAAATATTTGATCCTGATAGTGTGTGATGACCGGAGTTGTGTACTCTTGGAGCAAACTCATTCACAATAGATTTCCCATCTTTTATGAAAAATTCTATTCCCATGACACCAACATAATCGAGTTTTTCCACCAGTATGGATGCTTTTTCACGCATTCCATAATCGTCACATGGGGCATAATTGTAAAGCAGAATACCATCCTGATTATAATTATATGATGGCTGATTGAAAAATATCCTTCCCTCTCTGGTTCTGGCAACAATTATTGATGCTTCAAAATCAAAAGGGATGAATTTTTCTACCACATATATCTGGTCTCCGGGAAGTTCAATGTTCTCTCCTTTCTTTTTGCGAAATTGTCCCTTACCATCATAACCTCCTTTTGATGTTTTTATAATGGAGTCGGCAAATTTTTCTGAAAAAGCAAGTGCTCTGGCCGCATCTTCGGCGACATAAAAATCTGCGACAGGAATCCCGATATCTCTGAGGTACATTTTTTCACGATGCCTTTCCAGCTTGAGATCCAGTGCCTTCGTATTTGGAAAGAGTTTGCCTTGCATTTCAGCGTATTCCAGTATTTGCCTATCTACATGCTCAAATTCTGGAGTCACTATGTCGCAATGATCCACGAATTCCCTGTATTCTTTGTTGTAATAGAATATGTCTGCAATTCTTGACGCGGGCGCCTCCGGGTCGGATCCAATCACACTGAATTCGATGTTCAGCTTCCTACCCTCCAGGATCATCATCCAGCCAAGCTGTCCTGTACCTACTATTCCCAGCGATTTCATAATTTATCTTTCAGTACTGAATTAGTCTGTTCTTGCATGTATGCCACCAGCCTGGACTTGATGTCATCATGCTTGATGGAAAGTATCCTGAGAGCTAATAAAGCAGCGTTTTTAGCGTTTCCAATGCCAACTGTGGCGACAGGCACACCTCCAGGCATCTGAACTATTGAATAGAGAGAATCAACACCGTTCAGGTGTTTACTTGGAACTGGGACGCCAATGACAGGTAGTGTGGTAAAAGAAGCCGTCATTCCCGGGAGATGCGCAGCACCTCCGGCGCCTGCAATGATTACCTCTATTCCTTCCATGTCTGCATTACGTGCAAATTGCATCATTAAATCCGGGGTTCTGTGAGCTGAAACAATCCTGCTGACAACATCAACGCCAAAATCCTGAAGGGTTGTAATGGCCTCTTTCATTGTTTCTAAGTCGCTCCTGCTGCCCATGATTACTGCCGCTTTTGGCATAATACCTTAGCTGGCCGCGATATAAAATAATTAGTTTGTTCTGCTTGAATCGATTATTCCTTGTATATAAAAAATACAATTATGGGATCGTCAACACTTGATAGTGGAAGATAGTAGGCACAAAATATAAGGCATGGTATTTGCTATAGAGTAACATGGCAGAGGAAAAAGGTAAAAAGGTCGTAGAAAAAACTGGAGAAGTGACAGGCAAGGCAGCTAAGGATGTTGCGGAAGGCACAAAGTCTTTTGTACGGGGCCTAAAGAAAGGATTTGGCAAGAAGGACGAGGATAAGAAAGAATAAGACAGTAAGTTATTACATTCAACGCCTCAAAAAAAATTTTTCTGCTTCTGATAGCTTCATTTTGAGACTGATCTGCCTGAAAACTTTCAGGCAAAATTTGAATTTATCTGATGTTAGATTCTTCCTTCTGAGATGCGTTTTCCCATCAGGTATGTTATAGAAGATTAAGTCACTTTGAACAGTACTTTAAAGAAAAGAATAGTATTTCGTGCTCCTACCCTCTCTTAAAACCCTGTCATTCTATTCATGAAAGCAAGCCTAGAAAGTCGATACACGATTCATTTTTGTCAGAACAGGTTGCCGTCAGAACAAGCCTTGTTTTAATCATTGTATCATCATGGAATGAAAGTATTTTTTTAAGGTTTTCATTATTATTCAGAAAAATCCGGCATTTTATTCCAGAATCATCTTCTGGGCTGACGGGACTGAGCCACTTCTTGAAGCTAATTCTTTCGGATAAAATTTGTGAGAAAGTAATGGTGAAACCTGCTTTTGATACAGCATTTTCCCAGAACATTTTTGAACCTGCAAATAAATGTGTTGGGTCGCGTAACCTTTCCAGTTCATTAAAAGAGTCGTTTATATCATCAGCAGGGGACACCATATCGACAAAACCAAACGTACCTCCGGGCCGAAGAACCCTGCGAACCTCCCTGATAAATCCTTCTCTATCTGTAAAATGGTGAGCTGCTCTTCGGCATGTCACGACATCGAATGTATGGTCTAAAAAGGGCATTCTTTCTGATCTTCCAAGTACATAGAGAATATTATCCAATTTCTTTTCGGTGGAAATGTTCCTGGCCTCCTGCATCATTTCACCTGTAACATCGAGCCCCACCACCAACTTGTAAGTTTGTGCCAGACGAAATGCAGTAAATCCGGTGCCAGTTGCGACATCAAGCGCATTCATCCCATCACCAGCCGGAAGCCGTTCAACCAGGACTGATAGATCATCTCCAGATTTATGCGACTCGCTGTCGGCATATGCTTTTGAATTTTTCCTGAAGAAAGAAAGACCGTCGGAATTCAAATTGGCAGTATTATTGATATCTTTGTTCATGAAGTTGTTAATAAGCGAAACCTATTATAACGTATCTTTGCCAAATCATAACACTACAAATCAACAGAAATACATTTCAATAATTGTCTCAAGGATCTGCAAATGCAGTGATGTCACTGAATCTTGATAGCCTATTTTCCATTATCTGATGCAGGGTAGGCAATTAAATCACTTCCAATTGATTTGTGAAATAGAAAGTGAAAAATGTGAATTTGTCTTGTTCATCAAATTAATAAACAGCGAATGTTTGATTTTACTTCTCCATGCAGTGTTATGTTAAATTAATCATGTTGTGGGCGATTAAATGTAATCAGTGCAGATAAACTACCTAATAAAAGAATTTCTATAACTAAAGTGGCTCCAATGTAAACGTAAGGTCTTAAACTAACTATTATTTGAAGCG